>CAMDKB010000071.1 GCA_945901195.1 Rhizobium sp. Q54 | reverse complement strand
CGCCAGTATGGATTGGATTTCGGTCTGTGGACGCGATCCGTGGTCGCTGACCTTATCGCGAGAAAGTTCGGACTTCATCTTGGTCTGACTGCTATCGGAGCTCTGCTCGCGAAATTGGGATTAACACCGCAGAAGCCGCTCCAGCGCGCCTATCAACGTGATCCGGAAGCGATCGAGGCATGGCAACGAGATGTATTCCCAAGGATCGCCCAACAAGCAAAAGTTGCCGGCGGGGACGTTTATTTCTGGGATGAATCTGGCTTTCGCGCCGATACCGTGCATGGCAAGACCTGGGGTGTGAAAGGACAAACGCCCGTGGTGGTCCGCCCGGGACAGCGCCAATCAATCAGCGCGGCTTCAGCGGTCAATTCGCGGGGTGGCTTCTGGTATTGCACCTATCAGGGCGGGCTCGACGCTAAACTGTTTGTTCAATTGCTGAAGAAATTGATGCGCAATCGGAAAAGGCCGCTGCATCTGGTGCTCGACAGCCTGCCCGCTCACAAAACCAGATTTGTAAAGGAGTACGTCGCCTCAACGAACGGGCATCTGACACTACATTTTCTTCCTGGCTATGCTCCGGAATTGAATCCCGATGAATTGGTTTGGAGCCACGTCAAGCGCACCGGCGTTGCACGGAGCCCGCTTCGTAAAGGCGAAAAGCTGAGCGATAAAGTCGAAGCACAACTGGCCAAAATTCAGAAAATGCCGCAACTCATTCGGTCATTCTTCCAAGCGCCATCTGTCGCCTATATTACCGACTGCTGAGTAAAGTTTCCAGCCCTTGTGCTTCGAAAGGGAGCTGCCCTTCTTTTTTGCAATTCGAGAATGCCGAGGGGGAGCCCAACATCCCTAAAACAGCCCCTCCACATTCCCGTCTGCATCCAACCCTATCCGCATGGCGGCGGGCTCTCTTGGCAAGCCGGGCATGGTCATGATGTCGCCGCAGATCGCGACGGCGAAGCCTGCCCCGGCGGATAACTTCACCTGCTTCACAGGAACAATGTGCCCCGAAGGCGCGCCGCGCAGATTTGGGTCGGTGGAGAAGGAATATTGCGTCTTGGCGATGCAGACGGGGAGATTGCCGTAACCCATATCCTCGAAGCGCTTCAAATCCTCCGCCGCGCTGCCCTGCAATTCGATATCGGCGGCACGGTAGATGGATTGTGCGATCGTCTTTATTTTATCCATCAGAGGCATCGTGTCTTCATAAAGCGGTTTGAATTTCGCTATGCCGCTGTCGGCGAGCTCTGCGGCAGTGCGCGCCAATGCTTCGCTGCCCTTGGAGCCGTCGGCGAAATGGGTTGCGATATGCGCGGGGACGTTGAACCGTTCGCCGCAGGCTTTCAGCAGAAAATCAAGTTCGGCTTGCGAATCTGAACCAAAACGATTGATGCCCACAACCACGGGAACTCCGAATTTTCGGAGATTGCCAATATGCCGATCGAGATTGGCGAGGCCTTTTTCCAGCGCAGCGAGATTTTCATGCGCCAGTTCGCCGCGCGCGACGCCGCCGTGCATCTTTAACGCGCGTACGGTTGCGACAATGACGGCGGCAGACGGCACAAGGCCCGCCGAGCGGCATTTTATGTCGAAGAATTTTTCCGCACCCAGATCGGCGCCAAAGCCCGCTTCAGTCACGACGTAATCGGCAAGACTGAGTGCAGTACGTGTCGCCACGACAGAATTGCAGCCATGCGCAATATTCGCGAATGGCCCGCCATGCACGAAAGCCGGCGTACCTTCCAGAGATTGTACGAGATTGGGCTGCAGCGCATCTTTCAGCAGCACAGTCATCGCGCCTGCGGCTCCGATGTCCTTTGCTGTGACCGGATCTCTTTCGCGCGTGTAAGCAACGACGATGCGACCGATACGCTCCTCCAGATCGTCGAGGTCGCCCGCGAGGCAGAAGATGGCCATCACCTCGGAAGCTACGGTGATGTCAAAACCATCCTCGCGGGGAAAACCATTGGCGACGCCGCCAAGTGATGACGTGATCTGACGCAACGCGCGATCGTTCATGTCCAGTACCCGGCGTAGCGCCACGCGTCGCGCATCAATATTCAGCGCATTGCCCCAGTAGATGTGATTGTCGAGCATGGCGGCGAGCAGGTTATGGGCCGCGCCGATCGCATGAAAATCGCCGGTGAAATGCAGGTTGATAGCTTCCATCGGCACAACCTGCGCATAGCCGCCGCCAGCCGCGCCGCCCTTCATGCCGAAACAGGGCCCGAGCGAAGGCTCGCGCAGGCAGATGGCCGCGCGCTTGCCCAGCCGGCTCAAACCATCGCCCACACCCACGGTCGTCGTCGTCTTGCCTTCGCCTGCTGGTGTTGGCGAAATCGCGGTGACAAGGATCAGCCTGCCCTGCGGCCGGCCGGCGAGTGAAGCGATGAAATCCTTGTCGACCTTGGCGATGTGACGGCCATAGGGGTGAAGAGAGTCTTCGGGAATAGCGAGCTTTGCCGCAATCTGGCTGATCGGCGCGGTTTTGGCCGCACGGGCAATTTCAATATCTGGCAGCACGGACTTCCCCCTCGCGCCGGATTTTATGATACCCGGCCTGCACCGAAGATTGCAGACGACAGCCTCCAACCGTCAAGTCGCAAGCTGATAAACCCTGGTGGCGGATTTTCCGGCCTGCTGTTTCCCTCCTCACGAATTTTTGATCTGCCCTTCTCCCGCCCTTGCTGGAATTGATCCAATTCTGATCTAACGCAAAGCGCGCGGTCGGGGCGTCACTTATGTGAGACCATCCGCCACCCCGCCGGGCCTCGCGCCTCGACGAAATCCGGGATATATGCTTTCATGAAATTGCACTGCAGGCCGCCTCCCCAAAACTGGGCCCGGCCCCGCACGCCGGGCGCCATTGGAGCCGGAAGCGACGAGGACGGGTTGGGGATGGATTACAAGCGTTACTTCGATCAGGCCATCGGCAGGCTGCGCGATGAGCGCCGCTACCGAGTTTTTGCAGACCTTGAACGCAATCCGACGCGGTTTCCCGTCGCAAAATGGTATCCGGATGGCATTGAAAGCGGCCAGGCGCAGGATGTCCTGATCTGGTGTTCAAACGATTATCTGGCCATGGGCCAGCATCCCGCCGTGATCGAGGCCGCTGCCCAGGCCGTGCGTCTTTACGGCGCGGGCGCAGGGGGCACCCGCAATATTTCCGGCACCAATCATCCGCTGGTCAAGCTTGAGGCTGAACTTGCAGGCCTGCACCGCAAGGAAGCCTGCCTCGCCTTCACGTCAGGCTGGATTTCCAATCTGGCCGCCCTGGGCACAATCGGCCAGCTCCTGCCCGATTGCCTGATCCTTTCGGATGCCCTGAATCACAATTCCATGATCGAAGGCATCCGCCGTTCCGGTTGCTCCAAGCAGATTTTCCGCCACAACGACACCGAGCACCTGGAAGAACTCCTCAAGGCTGCAGGCCGCGAACGGGCTAAAATCGTCGTGTTCGAAAGCCTGTATTCCATGGACGGCGATATCGCGCCTGTCGCGAAAATCGCGGAACTCGCCAAGAAGTACAACGCCCTCACCTATGTGGACGAAGTCCATGCTGTCGGCATGTACGGTCCCCACGGCGGCGGCATTTGCGAGCGCGAAGGGGTGATGGACCAGATCGACATCATCGAGGGGACATTGGCCAAAGGCTTTGGCACCTTGGGCGGCTATATTGCAGCAGACGCCAATATCTGCGACGCGGTGCGCAGCTATGCGCCTTCGTTCATATTCACGACGGCCCTGCCCCCGGCGCTGGCTGAAGCGGCCTTGGCTGCCGTTCGCCATCTGCGCCATTCGGATGCGGAACGAATTGCCCATCAGAGCGCAGCACAATTGACCAAATCCGCGCTTGTGGCCGCAGGCATTCCCGTGATGCCGAACACGTCCCATATCGTGCCGGCGTTCGTGGGCGATGCAGAACTATGCAAGGAAGCCAGCGACCTCTTGCTGGAAAAGCATTCCATATACATCCAGCCAATCAATTATCCGACTGTTGCGCGCGGGACAGAACGTCTGCGCATCACGCCAACGCCGCGACATACGGAAGAACATATCGCGGGGCTGGTGGAAGCTCTGGTTTCAGTCTGGAAAGAATTGAACCTGCCGCTGTTTGAGCCAATTCCGCAGCATGTGATCGCATTCGGACCCGTGGCTGCCGAATAGAAAGCCGGGCGCGCCATACCCTTTCTGCCGCGCTATCTTTCCGGTGGCCAGAGTATCTTGGCCGCGAACGACGCTGCGATCATTCCCGCCATTTGCGCGACGATGAACGCCAGCACGCCCGATGGCGCAATCCCGGCAAAAGTGTTGGAGAGCGAACGCGCAATCGTCACGGCAGGATTTGCGAATGACGTCGAAGCCGTGAACCAGTATGCGGACGTTATATATAGCCCCACTGCATAGGGAACGGCCTGCGCCGCGCGCGCCACGCAACCAAAGATCGTCAGAAACAGGCCGGCGGTCGCGACAAATTCGGAAAACCATTGTGCGCCACCGGTGCGCAGTTTTTCAGATATCTGCAGCACCGGCAGCTCGAACATGATGTGAGCGGCCCAGACGCCCACAAACGCGGCCACAATCTGCACGCCCGAATAGGCGGCGCAATCGCGCCACGAAAGTTCGCCACGTGCTGCAAAGGCAATGCTGACAGCTGGATTGAAATGCGCGCCGGAGACCGGCCCAAATATCAGGATCAATACGACGAGCATCGCGCCTGTCGCTATCGTGTTACCGAGCAGCGCGATGGCGATGTTGCCTCCCGAGAGCTTGTCTCCCATGATGCCGGAACCAATGACGGTTGCGAGCAGGAAGGCTGTTCCCAGCGCTTCTGCGATCAGACGGGTTGTGAGATCAGGCTTCATGATTTTGCGGTTTGCCGGGTTGCGCCGTTCATGCGGCCGATCTCGCCGATCTGACGCGTCAGCGTCATCCTGTCGAGGCTGGCGAACGGCAATGCAGTGAAGGTGGCGATGCGGTTGCGCATGAAGCGGAAGGCCTGATTGAAGGCGCGGAGCTTTTCAATCTCGCTGCCCTCGACGGCTGCGGGGTCCTCTATGCCCCAATGGGCAGTCATCGGTTGACCCGGCCAGAATGGGCATTCTTCGCCGGCTGCATTGTCGCAAACAGTGAAGACAAAATCCATTTTGGGCGCATCTGCTGTTGCAAACTCGTCCCAGCTTTTGGAGCGAAGCCCGTCAACAGGGCACTCGTTCTCGGCCAGAACCTTCAACGCGAACGGATTGACCACGCCCTTGGGCTGGCTACCCGCTGAAAACGCATTGAATCCACCCGCGCCCATCTTGCGCAAAATGGATTCAGCGAGAACCGAACGGGCCGTATTGCCGGTGCAAAGAAACAATACATTGAAAACTCGGTCGCTCATGAACAGGCTCCGTGCTGGTTGCCGTCCTGCGGACAGCATGCTGTGAGTTCGGTGATCAGCGGCGCGCACAAATCCTGACGACCCCCGCAACAATCCCGGAGCAGATACAGCGTCAGTTCTCGAAGCTTGTGAATTTCAGCGCGGTAAATGATCGTCCTTTGCGCCCTTATGCCCCACACCAGGCCCGCACGGGCAAGAATGGCCAGATGCGATGAGAGCGTGTTCTGGGGGGACAGCCAGCAACCCGGCGAGATCGCCAGCGGCTAATCCCGTGGGTTCGTGCCGCACAAGCAAGCGAAAAGCCTCAAGCCTTGTGTGCTGGGCAAGTGCACCCAGAGAGCCGATTGCGGTAATTTCATCCATATATCCGGACTAATGGAAATATATGACGGTCTCAAGACAGTTCGCGGATCAGAAGGTGGCCAATACCAACAGCGCTCAGGCTTGGAATCCAGCTCATTTTCAACCTACAAGGGTGAGGACAACCGACTCACGACAGACCCATCGCACGGAGCAGGTTTTGCGCACGGCTGAAGCATATGGCGGGCAATCCGCAACCGGGATCACTATTGCCGGGGTGTCTCTGCTGGCTGATCCCTCAGGCGCGCTCTGGCATGAAGAAGCACGAGCGCTCGTTGTCGCCGATCTGCATTTTGAAAAGGGCTCTGCCTATGCGGCTCGTGGCCAGTTTCTGCCGCCTTATGACACGGCTGCGACACTGGCCCGGCTCGCGGCGCTGATCCTGCGCTACACGCCCGGACTTGTCATCGCGCTTGGCGATTCCTTTCATGATGCGCGTGCGGGAGAGCGTATGGCGGCTTGCGATTATACCGCGCTCAACGGGCTCATGCAGGGCCGCCAGTGGATATGGATTGCCGGCAATCATGATCCTGTCATCCCATTGGGTCTTGGCGAGTTACAGGAAGAGTTTGAGATGGGTTCGCTGACATTCCGGCATGAGCCCAGGCAAGGCGATTCAAACGGCGAAATCGCCGGGCATCTTCACCCGGCTGCGCGGGTGGTATCGCCGTCCGGCAGCCTGCGGCGGCGGTGTTTTATCAGCGATGGAACGCGCTGCATCTTGCCAGCGTTCGGCGCGTTTACCGGCGGTTTGAATATCAGGGACAAGGCGTTCGCCGCGCTGTTTGGCGGCCGTCCGGTGCTGGCGCATGTGCTGGGCCGCAACCGTGTCTATCCCGTCAGCGCGAGACATTGCACAGGCGATTAACTGCATCAGAAAGGTTCGCTGCCTTTGGAGCCTCTCATTTTTTTCGCTGCTCTGGCCGCTGCCGCCATGCATGCTGGCTGGAATGCGATGGTGAAACTCAGGCTCGATCACTTTTCGTCGATTGCCTTGCTGACGCTCATGCAGGCAGGCCTGTCCATTCTCCTGATACCGTTCTTTGCTCTTCCTGCGGCCGCTGAGTGGCCCTGGCTTGCCGCTTCCGCGGTCATTCACGCCGGATACAAATTGTTTCTCATCCGCGCCTACGAGCATGGCGATCTCTCGCAAATCTATCCGCTCTCGCGTGGAACTGCGCCGGTGTTGACGGCGCTGATGTCTGTCCTGTTGCTCAGTGAAAGTCTGTCGCTGTTGAAGATCGCAGCCATTGCATGCATTGCGGGCGGCGTACTCCTGATGTCCATGCGCGGCGGGACGGATCCGAAGCGGCTTCCGCCCGTTGCACTTGCCTGGGCGCGGGGCACGGCCTGTTTCACGGCGGCCTACACAATCATTGATGGAATCGGCGCACGCCTTTCGGGCACGCCATCAGGCTATACGCTGTTCATGTTTGCAGGCGACGGCCTGCTGCTGCTGATCTGGACTTGCGCCCGGCGGGGCCGCGCGGCCTTTCCGGCAATGGCGCTGGCGTGGAAATCCGGCCTTATTGCCGGCGCGCTTTCGCTCGGTTCCTATTGGGTCGCCATCTGGGCATTCACAAAAGCGCCCATCGCGCTCGTCGCCGCCTTGCGCGAAACGAGCGTTCTTTTCGCTATGTTGCTCGGGGTCTTTCTGCTCAAGGAACGAGCCGGCTGGCCACGCTGGATCGCAGCAGGGCTTGTCGCCTGCGGGGTCGCACTGATCCGGATTTGAAACGCACGGTCAGTCCCTGCGGAAAATGACGCTCGCAAGCCAGCCGAAAAACAGCGCCATCAGCGACGTGACGAGGCCGTGAGACAGCGGATAAACATAAGCTGCGCGGGCGACAACCTGCTCCGCGCCGCTTTTTGCGACCGCAAAGCTCAGGGCTTGCGAGGCGACAACTGCACCGGCTTGAAACACGGCGACATCGACGTCGTATTTGCCAAGTGGCGCAATTCCCGGCAATTCGATTCGGGCCTGAAACACAGTCGGGGCGATGAGCTTCACGCCATCGTCATCTTCAACGAACAGACCTTCTGTCTCCCGGATTCTTTGCAGTGATGCGCGAAATTCAGGATCGTTGCCCCGTGCAGCCGTTTGCGCAGGAATTAACGGTGCAATGCCGATACGCAAGTCCTCTCGCACTTCCGCGCTGGCGATGGCGGCGATGTCACGGTTGGACAAAACTGCGATGAACGCGGGAATTGCAATATAGCGGCGGCTGTCCAGATTGATCCAGAAGGGCCCCCATTGCTGCTTGCGCCGCACTGTCACTGCGCCGCGAGGCCCGCGCACAGTCACTACAATGTCATAAGTTGCATTTGCCGCCGGCGGTAAGGAATACGTGCCGAACAAGGCTAGCGTCTCACCCGTGAAGTTGGATTGGATGAGAACCTGATCGCGGGAAAGGCTGGTGATCAGCGTGCCCGATTGAGCCTGCGCAGCAAAGGACGCTGACAGAAACGCAAGCAAGGCGAAAACCAAACGGGCGATCATCTGGCCGTCTCCGTCGCCGTCGTGGAGAAGGCTTCCACGGGTTGAGTGACGATATCGGCCGCAAAACGCGCAGCGACTGCAAGGATCAATATGGCGAGCAAGAGCCTGAAGATGTCACTGCGCAATTTAGTGCCGACGCGAGCGCCAAATTGCGCGCCGAACACGCCGCCGATGATCAGCACAAGCGCCAGAAACATGTCGACGGCATGGCTGCTGACCGAATGCAGCAGCGTTGCAGCGATCATCGTGAACAGAATCTGGAGCAGGCTCGTGCCTACGACCACGTTTGATGGCACCCGAAAAATATAGATGAGCGCCGGCACAAGAATAAATCCGCCGCCAATGCCAAGGACTGCGCCGACAAAACCGATGAAGACCGAAATCGCCAGCAGCGGTATGATGCTGATATAGAGCCCCGAACGCGGGAACCGCATTTTGAAGGGAAGGCCTTCATACCATTGATGGCGGCCCGCCCGGCGTCTGGTTTCCACTTTGCCGCCGCGCGAACGCGCCAGCGCCCGGCTGCTTTCGATGAAGATCAGGGTGCCGATAGAACCCAGCAGGACCACATAGGAAACCGCTATCACCGTTTCGAGCTGTCCGATGCGCCGCATCTGGTTGAAGAACATAACCCCCAGCAATGTGCCGACTACGCCACCGACGATCAGAATTCCCGCCAGGCGAAAATCAAGAGCCCTTCTGCGCCAATAGAGGAGTGAGCCGGTCAGCGAGGATGCGGCGATCTGCGGTCCCTGTGTGGCCACGGCCACCGCTGGCGGGATCCCGATGAATATGAGCAGCGGAGTCATCAAAAACCCACCGCCTACGCCAAAAAGCCCCGAAATAAAGCCGACTGCCACGCCGAGCGTCAGCACGAGCAGCATGTCCACAGGCAGTTCGGCAATGGGCAGATATATCTGCACGGCGGGTCCAGCCTGATCTGGGTCTTTCCTGCCTCACGTTGCAGCATCTTCTGCAACGAAGGTCTGGAAGACTGGTGTGAGCGGAAACGGTTCGCTGCCGCAGGCGCGCCTTTCCGGCAAATGGAAATTTACATTGGTTGACGCCGGGAAAGACCGCAAGATTTTTTCTGAACATCACTCTTTTTTCCCAGGTATCTCCCCCGGGAATTTCACGACAGCCCGGGATGTCTCGCCTGTTTAAAGCGAGGATATTTTCGGCGGCTTGGTGGCCGGCGCGCGCTGGCCGGGCAGTACTCTTGGTGCGCTGGCTGGCGAAAGTTCTTGTGGCTGGCTGGCGGGCGCTTGTGCGGCAGGCGCATCATTGCGCCAGCCGCCTGCGGGCGCAGGTACTTCATTGGCGCCGACTTGCGCCCTTTGTAGTCTGAAATGCTTGACCCGTTCCTTGGCTTCGGTGAGTTGGCCCGGCGTCAGGCGCTTCTCCACATCCACCCGTTTCGTCCCTGCGTCAGAATCGCCCTGACCTTCGGCCAGCGCCAGCCAGACATAGGCGTCCGCAAGGCTTTGCTCGATGCCCAGACCGCGAGCATAGAGGATGGCGAGGTTGTATTGACTGTCGCGAACCCCGAATTCCGCCGCGCGTTTGAACCAGCTGGCTGCCGTCGCATAGTCGGGCTTTCCGTCGCCGCCCTCGGCCAGCAGCACAGCGAAATTGTGCATAGCCTTGACATTGCCGGCAGACGAAGCCTGCTCGTACCAATGCCGCGCCTGCTTCAAATCCTTGCCGACGCCGACGCCTTTTTCGTAAAGCGACCCGAGCCGGTATTGGGCGGGTGCAAGACCCGATTGGGCAGCTTTTTCCAACAGGCGGGCGGCGGCGGCGGGATCCCGGGTTTCAGTGCGCCCGTCAGCCATGCGCACTGCCAGTTCGTATTGAGCACGCGAATCGCCGCTCATCGCAGCAACCTGCAGGCTGTTGCCAGCGGCAATAGTCGTTCCGGCTCCACCTGCCGCGAGCGCCGGGATGCTGCTGATGGGCGAACGGTCGATACGCGGTTCCGCGGTGGCCGGAATCCTGGCTTGGGGCGCAGTTGCCGCTGCCGGCTTGGCAGGAGCTGTTGTAAATTGTGTGGGCGGAATCCCCGCCGGAGCCGACGCCGTTGCCGAAAATGGTGAAGAGATTACGGGGGAAGAGACTGCGGGGGCAGAAACTGCGGACGTAGTGCTCGCGGGTGCGGAGCTCGCGGCCAAAGATGCGACATTGTCCCTAGATGCAACATTGTCCTTGGCTGGTTCGGCCTGGACGGGTTGTGCGGGTGCGCTGGCGACCGCCTTCGGCTGAGGTGAGCGCATCATGTTCTGGCGAATGATCGTTAACGCGCCCAGCACCAGGACAAGCCCGGCGAGGCTGAACAGAACCTTGCGGCCTGAAAGCATCCGCAGACCCTTGCCGACCTTTGCAGCGGGGGCTTCGGCGGGCGGTTCAGCATCTTCGGCCTGTCCGCTTTTCTTGAATGATCCCGAGAGCATGGAAGCGGCAGCCTTGGCGCGGTTACGCGCTTCGGCCAGAGCGTTGTCGGGAGCGAGCGATTTCAGTCCGCGCTTGGCCGGCGGCTGTTGAGCCTGCTCCAGTTCCGCCTGTGCCTGCGCGGCTTGTTGAGCGCGCCTGGCTGCAGCGATGAAGTTGGAAGCGGAGGCGCGTCCGGGCGCTTCGGATTCCGCTGGAGGCGCCAGTGGCGCAGGCGCAATGTTGTGAGCCAGCGCGCTGATTTGCGTTGACGGGCCGGAAGTGCGGGGTGGGCGTTTTCCAGAACCCGGTTCGATGAGGAAATCGTCAGCGCTGGGGGCAGACGCAGGTATTTCAGGCTGGGCTGGCGGGCGGATTTCAGGCCGGCGGAATTCCGGCTGCACCTCGGGAGCCTGTTCGGTGAATTTCGCACCGGTGTGCTCCAAAGGTGCGCTGGCGTGGATTTCCGGTGTGCTGCGGATATCTGCAACGTCGAATTCGAAAGCTTGTTCAGCGGGTACGCCGGCGCGGCTGAACACGGGCGCGGGCCCTGAGGTGAAAGTCTCCGTATGTGCCGCTCTCTCGTGACGCGGATTTGCAGCGGCTTGCGCTGGCTGGGGCGCTGCCTCGCTGATTTCCTCTTCCAGCATCGCAAGCCGGTCTACGACCTTCTCGAGCGTCTCGTGGACCGCTCCCAATGTAGCATGGGTCCGGCGATCCGAGGCATCCTGCAATGAACGCAGTCCGTCCATTTCGCGGGCAAGGAGGTCTTTCGCGCCATCCAGAGAGCCTGCGGCCATAGTGCCGGAGCGGGCAAACTCTTCCAGAACGTCACGCGCTGCGCTGCGCGCAGCATTGGAAGCTGCATCAATCGCTGAAAGTCTGTTTGCTTCGAGTTGCGAGACAAGATGATTGAGCGTGCGTTCGACTTCGCCGGTTGTCGCACCAGCCAATTCCGGCCGCTCAAGTTTGGCCGCAAGCGAGCTGATCCGCTCTTCAAGGCCTGAAAGCCCGTCGAAATTGGACCGTTGTGAAATGTTGTCGACACGGGTGGCAAGGTCGCGGAGTGATCTTTCGAAAATGTCGAGTTCAGGCAGCGCCATTGCAGAGGCGGGTTCGGGCTTGTTCACCCGCTCCATGATCTGCTGCAGCATGCCTTCAAGAAGGCTCGTATCGATTTTGGCGACAGGTTGCCTTTCGGCCTGCCATGCCAGCGTCTGTTGCAACGAATCCAAGCGATTGGAAATGGCGTCCATCTGTCCGCGCGTGGCGGCGGGTGTTGCTCCATCGGCTGGTACGGGTTGCGATTCCAGAACTTTGTGGAGCGCATCAAGGCGCTGCGCGATCACATCGAGTTCCGCCTTGACCGGAGGAGCCTGAACGACCGGGGCCGCAGCTGACTTCGCCTGCGACGACAGCGCTTTATGCATCGTGTCCAGCCGCTGCGAGATTTCATCAAGCTGGGCATTGGCTGGGGCTGGCCGCGAAGCTGCGGCGTCGATTTTCCGGCCGAGGTCTTCGATCCGCGCTTCCAGAGCAAGCAGCAGCGGGGCGGGCATGGCATCCTGCATCGCCGCGCGTATTTCGCCAACGCTCTCGTTGACCGCGCTGACGCCTACCGGTGTGGGTCCGCGCGTTGCGATGAGGTCAACACGCCGGGCCAGAGACGAAATCTGCTTCTCGATGTTTTCGAGTGGCACAGGGCGGGCCACGGCTGCCGCGAGCAGGTTACGAATTTCCTCGGTTTGCGTGCAGGCCCGTGCGAACGATTCCGGGTCGACGCCGGATTTAGTCATAGTCTCGATATTGCGGTTGATTGCCTGAATTTCGCGCTCAATGGCGCTCACCGCGGAGCGCGGAGCGAAATCCGCAAGGGACCGCTGCATGTCCGTGATCAGGTTCTCGACAGGCGCGAGAAAGTTGTCCCGAGCGCCGTCCCGGCGTGATTGTGTGACCTGGGCGCCAAGATCATGGATGGCGGCTTCCAGTGAAGAGAGGCTTTCGCGCGGAGCGAGTTTGCCAATGGCAGAGCTGACGTCCGCAATCTGGCGGCGCAGGCTATCGAGTTCGTCTGGAACCTTGCTGGCAGCGATGGCGTCGCTGACGATCTTCGCTACATTTTCGGGCTTTGCACTGTCCCGGCGCAGGAGGTCCAGATGCTTCGTAAGATCGGCGATCTGACGCCTCAAATTATCTAGTTCCGGCGCTGGCGAATGGGCGGCCATCGCGCTGCGCGTTGTCTCCTGGACAGTCTCCTGCTTTGCGCCCTCGCGGCGCATCGCTTCGATGTGGTTTGACAGTTCCGTGATTTCGCTTTTCAGCGTGGATACCGAATTACGCAGTTCCGAATGCATGTCGGGGGCTACAGCGGCAGCGGATGCAACCGGTGGCGCCGTGCGCGGCGCGGCCCTGGGGGGCTGGAAATTGCTTCCGGCACGCGCAAATCCCCGGTCAAGATCGGCCTGGCGGCGATTGATCTCGGCAACTGCATCCTGAAGCGGACGGCGTGACGCCGGCTGGCCTTGCTCCGGCCTGTAGAAACCGGCGGTATGCTGGGCGTGCAAGGGGGCCGCCGGCTGCATCATCGGCACCGGAACAGCTTCTGCGTTCATCAGGCCTGCCGGCATTGCGGAGGCTTGTGCCTCGCGGTCGAGCAGGCGATTCAGCTTGGCTTCGATCCGCGCAAGATCGCTTGAGCGCATGGCGTTTGGCGCGGCGGGCGCGGGCTGGATCTGAACGGCTGCACCCGGCGCGGGCGAGACAACCTGAACAGGCGACCTGACAGGTTCTGGGACGGGGGCAGGTTCCTCACGGGCCGCAATACTCTCGATGCGGTTTTCAAGCCGCGAAATCACCTTTTCCAGGACGTCATCTGCCGCAGTCGGCGCGCGATTGGCTTCCAGTTGATCTTCAATGCTTTCCAGGCGTCGGGCGACGAGGTCCAGCGTCCTGTCGGGTTGCGGCTCAACTTCACGCTGCCGGTGAA
>CAMDKB010000070.1 GCA_945901195.1 Rhizobium sp. Q54 | reverse complement strand
GGAAAGATCGTCCTGCCGGTTGGGATTGACCAATGCGGCGACCGCGGGCAGTTGTTCGGGCGCCTGATGGTGGTCCACGACCACAACATCCATCCCGAGCCGGTGCGCCTCTGCAAAGGGTTCGCTGCTGGTAGTGCCACAATCAACGGTCACCAGGAGCCGTGCACCCTGCCCGGCCAGCGCCCGGATTGCTTCCACATTCGGGCCATATCCCTCAAAAACCCGGTCGGGAATATGGATGATGTAGGGCGTCCCGCAGCGCTCCAGAAAGCCCCCGAGCAAGGCCGAGGATGACGCCCCATCGACGTCGTAATCGCCGAAAATCGCCACTGTTTCTTCCGCAAGGATCGCGCTCGCCAACCGATCGACGGCGGCATCCATGTCCACCAGCGTGGAAGGGTCCGGCATCAGCGCCCGAACTGTCGGCTCCAGAAACTCCGCAACGCTGTCAGGCCCTTGACCGCGTGCGGCCAGAATACGCGAGAGCACATCTCCCATCCCGTGCAACTGCACCATGGCCTGCGCCCGCATGGCTGCGCCCGGATCCAGCCGGTCCAGCCAGCGCTGCCCCGAAAACGAGGTCTCGACGTTGAGAAAAAGGCGCGCTGATGCGTTCATGGTTCTTCGGCTTCTAGCCGAGAATCGCGCTGGCAGGCAGGGGCAATTTCAGTCGTTAGGCCGCATCAGGCCGCCGCCGCAAATTTTGCTCCGCAAGCCGGCCTTTTCCATACGCGGCAAAACTTCCTGCACGAAATAAGGCATTTCCTGAAGATAATTGAGGAAGACCAGCGTCGAGCCACTGATACCGCCCGCCGAAATCTTCTGCAATTCGGCGACGATATCATCGGGAGTGCCAATGATCGGGTAGGTGCCGGCCATCATGCCGGGAAAACGGCGCTTTTTTTGTCCTGACAAGGTGGCCGCCAATTCCCGGTCGGCTTCAGAACCCCGTCCCTTCGTGCTTTTCGACATGGTCGAGGAACGCTGCCGCGCAAAATATTCAAGCGCATCAGCATCGGCCATCTCGACCGCGTAATAATGGGCGTAGTCTTCTGCTTCCTTGCGAGTCGGTTTGCACACAAACTGCGTCTGAACATAGACATCGGGTTTGCGTCCGTATTTGGCCGCAAGTGCGCGCAAATGCTGGACAGTGCGGCTGGTCACGTCGATGTCCTGCAAGGATGTAAAAAGAATATCGGCAATTTCGGCGGCAAAGCCTTGTCCATCGCCCGATTGGGCCGCCGACATGATCGGCGGCGGCCGCAGTGGCAGCGGATCAGTCACCAGCCCCTCAAGATCGAAATATTTGCTTTTCCAGTCGAACTTTGGCCCGCCTTCGAGAAGCTTTGCGAAAATCCTGTACCATTGGAGTCCGCGTTCGTAGCGATGTTCGCCATCGAGCTTGATGCCATGCGGCTTGAACTCATCGGGATTCCAGCCGCAGACGATGTTCAGCCCGGCCCGGCCACCGCTGGCGTGGTCGACTGTCGCAATGGCTTTCGCAGCAAAAGTGGGCGTGATCAGCGAGACATGGGCTGTCACGAAAATCCCGATCCGCCGTGTGATCATGGCCAGAGCTGCCGCCTGTGTAAACGTCTCGAACGAGCGGCCCCACATATCCGCCTTGCCGCCCAGGCCGTGCCATTTGGCGATGGGCAACATGAACTCGACGCCCGCTTCGTCGGCAAGTTTGGCGACCTCCACCATCTCGTTCCAATCGGCCCGCCAGCGCTCCGGCGCAATGCTGGGCGTCAGGCCACCCGCGCAGTTGAGGCCGAAAATGCCGAATTTGAAGACGTTGTCGCCAAAGAAATTCGCCATTTGCCTGCCTCCCGCATGTCCCTTGTTTTGCGGCAAGGCTAGTGCGGGAAGCCGCGCTGTCAACTAGCAGCAAGCCAGCGATAAAGCGGACAGCGGCAGAAGGGATTATCCGGGCGGGACTGGCGGCCCCCGCCGACACCTTCACTCCCGAACATGGACATGAACTATCGTCGCAGGGACCAATCCACCGCTTGCTATAAACGCCTCACCGCGCCAATCTCAGGCGGCCAAGCCATTCGCGCCGGCACGGGATTTGAGGGAGTTCCAGAATGAAGCTCAGAACAAGCATATCCACAATCGCATTCTTCGCAGCCGCCAGTTTTGGCGCGAGCGCTGCATTTGCGCAGGTCACGATTGGCATTTCGCTCTCCACGACAGGCCCGGCAGCCGCGCTCGGCGTTCCTGCAGCCAACATGGCCTCAATCATGCCGACCGAGATCGGCGGGCAGAAATTGCGGATCGTCCTGCTGGACGATGGCGGCGATGCCGGACGCGCCACGACGAACGCGCGCCGCTTCGTTACAGAAGAAAAAGCCGATATCCTCCTGGGATCATCGATTACACCGACATCGACGTCGGTCGGTAACGTCGCGCTGGAATCCGGCACACCGCATATCGCAGTCGCCCCGGTCGCTCTCCCGCCCGACCGCATGAAGGTGACTTTCACCACATTGCAAATGCCTCCGCTGCTTTCGACCCCGAAATTCAATCATATGCAGAAAAAGGGCATGAAGACGCTCGCGATGATCGGATTCTCCGATTCCTGGGGCGATCTTTGGGTCGCCATGTACAAGCGCTTTGGCGAACCGCTTGGGATCAAGATGGTCGCGGATGAGCGATATGGCCGCGCAGATTCGACTGTCACAGGCCAAGTATTGAAAGTGATTGCCACCAACCCCGACGCAGTGCTGATCGCCGCTTCCGGCACTGGCGCAGCGCTTCCACAGATTGCCCTGCGCGAGCGCGGCTACAAGGGGTTGATCTATCAAACCGCTGGCGCTGTCTCGAACGACATGCTCCGCGTCGCTGGCGCATCTGCTGAAGGCCTGTTCGCTTCCACGAGCCCGGCCATGTTCCCAGAAGCCATTACCGACAAGACCATGCAGTCCGAAGCGTCGAAATATGTGAAGATGTATGAGGACAAGTTTGGCGCTAACACGCGCAACCAGTTCGCACCCAACCTCTATGACGCATGGAAAGTGATGGAGCGCGTCATTCCTGTCGCACTGAAGGGGGGCGCAAAGCCCGGCACGCCGGAATTCCGCGTCGCCCTTCTGAAGGCCATGGAAAGCGAAAAAGAAATCGTCGGCGCACATGGCTATTACAATTTCACGCCAACTGACCATGCTGGCCTCGACCAACGCGCCGTCATCATGGTGACTGTGAAAGATGGCAAATGGGTCAAGGCCGACTGATATCTTCAACAGTCTGAAGCAACCAGCGCGGCGCATCCCATGCGCCGCGTTTTTCACATGGTGCTTGCCGTTATCATGCCCTTGCGTCTCCAGATCCGGAAATCGCACCAATCTTGAAAAACCGCTAAACCGAACGACCACCGGCCTTCCTTGTGCCCGGTCAACCTGGCCGGGATTTGCCAAGCAGGACTAATGCTTGACCAGCCCTGCCCCATTCTTTACCCCGGACAGCAAGAGCCGCACGGGCGGCGCACCCATTGGAGGAACCAAAATGGTTGAAAAAGTTCTCGCCGCCGTCCGCACGGGCCCCAGCAAGACCGAAATTCTTGAATATCCCATGCCCGATATCGCCGATGACGCGGCGCTCATGAAAATGGAAGTCGCCGGCATCTGCGGCACGGACGTCAAGCTCTATGCCACGCCGCCGACAAAGGCCCCTGTCATCATGGGCCACGAAAACATCGGCTATATCGCCAAGGCGGGCAAGGAATTCACGCGCCGCAAAGGGTTCAAGGAAGGCGATCTGGTTTTCGTCGAACACTATGTGATGTGCGGCAAGTGTGAATGGTGCCATTCAGGCCAATACCGCCATTGCGAGGGCACGGACTGGCGCACAAATCCAAATGGCATCCGCTATGGTTACACGTCTGCCGAAAATGCACCGCATCTCTGGGGCGGTTTTGCGCAATATGTCTATCTGCCGTGGAATGCAGTGATGCATCACGTGCCCAAGGGCGTTTCCCCTGAGCTCGCAGGCATCGTCACACCGATGGCCAACGGCATCGAATGGTCGTTGTTTGAAGGTGGCGTCGGCTACAATTCGACCGTGCTGATTCAGGGCCCGGGTCAGCAGGGCCTGTCGCAAACAGTGATCTGCAAGCAGGCTGGCGCGAAGAACATCATCATAACCGGCACCTCGAAGGATCATGCCCGTCTCGCCGTCGCCAAACAGCTTGGGGCCGATTACACCATCGACGTGAACGCCGAAAACCCTCTGGAGAAAATCATGGAATACACGGGCGGCCTTGGCGTCGACGTGGTTCTGGATTGCACAGCGGGCGCAGGCACTGTGCCGATCATGCTCGGCATCGAAGCCCTGAAGCGCAAGGCTGGCCGTATCGTCGTGCAGGGCGAAATGCCCGACTTCCCGAACTTCCCCATCGGGAAGATGACAACCAAATATATCACCATGCACAGCGCCCGCGGCCATTCCTATCAGGCTTGCGAACTGGCGCTGCAACAGCTGGCGTCCAAGCGATTTAACCTCGATCTCATCACTACCCACAAATTCGGGCTGAAGGATGTGGATCTGGCGATCAAATCGGTGGGCAACAAGGAAGGCGGCGTCAAGGACGTGATCCACGCCAGCCTGATGCCGTGGCTGTAAACTCGGAATTCCGGACATGTTTTGAGCAAAGCCCGCGCCCCGGCGCGGGCTTTGTGCTTTTGCGCACAGAATTGGCAGCAATATATCGCTAGAATTTTTTCAAGTTCCGTAAATCTACTTCATATAAAGGATGCATAATGTCCATCGTCATTAAATCCATTTTATCCAGCGCATTGCTTCTCATAGCATTGCCCGCCTTGGGGCAAGAAAACTGCGCGGTGCCGGACGTAGACCGCCAGTTTCAGAGAATTGAATTCTCCGATGCCAGCGTCGTCGATGTCCTCTCACGCAATGACAACAAGCTCACTTAAACGTCTGAATCTCTCACCAGTCAGGCCACAATAACCAGCTATCGCGGCCTGTTCACACTGGAATCGGAAACACCAGGCGGCACGGCGACATTTGAATACGATCAGGACCTGTCCACCATCTTTCCGCTGGAAGTTGGCAAGACTTTCACAGCCACGGCAAAGATCAAACGGCCAGGACTGGAACGGCCAGAAACCTTCAGAATGGAGATAAAAGTCGTATCAACGGGCCTCTTTCGGATCAGTGGCTGCGATTATCCCGTGATCAAGATCGAACACCGCAACACCGTGCAAGGCGTGACTATAGCCGATTTCGCGCGCTATTATCATGCTGCCTCGATGATACCCTTGCGCACGACAATCTCTCAATTTGCCGCCAAGCTACCGCACCCGAAAACAATTGAGTTCATTGCGACTTCGGCGGAAAAAACCTAGGGCCGCCTAAACCTTTGCGAACAACTTCCTGCTTGCCAATTCCGTACCCTCGCACAGGGCTTTCAATTTCGCCCAGGCGATCTGCGGATGCGAGCGTCCGCCAAAACCGCAATCGGCGCCGGCGATCACATTCTCCCGGCCCACAACGCTGGCATAGCGAAGCAACCGCTGCGCCACGAGTTCGGGATGTTCGATTGTATCGGTCGCGTGGGCGATGACTCCCGGGATCAGAATCTTGCCAGCAGGCAGTTTCACACTCTCCCACAACTGCCATTCATGATCATGTCGCGCATTTGCCCCTTCGATCAGATAGGCCTGCGTTTTGACGCTCAACATCAGATCCACGATATGTTTCAACTCGAGATCATAGGCATGCGGCCCGTGCCAGGAGCCCCAGCACAGGTGGTATCGCACCCGATCTTCGGGCAAACCCTTGAGAGCGTGATTGAGCGCATCAATCCGCACAGCACAATATTTGCGGAAGGCCTCCATCCCCATCTGCATGCCGATGCGATCCCAGAGCGCGGGCAGCCACGCGTCATCAATTTGCAAAATCAGACCTGACTCGACGATGGCGCGATATTCCACTGCCAGCGCATCGGCAATTGCGAACAGCATCTCCTCTTCGTTCTTGTAAAACTCGTTCTGTCTGTAAGGCTCGATACTTGCGGGTGCGGTGGAGGTAAGGAATACGTTTTCAGCGCCCGCAGCCGCTTTCGTGATTGCGATTTCACGCTTGAGTTCTTCGCCACCCGTATAAGTCACCGGCCCCGTACAAACCCATATCTTGCGTTTGGCATGTTGAATCTGCCCGCCGGGATTGAAGAACAAAACGCCTTTGTCGCTGGCATATTGATAAAATGCTGCAAAATCTTCGCGGTCCTTGCCGCGCGCCAGCAACGGCTTGACGCCCTCAGGCCAGTCGCGCGCTTCAAAACCTCCGAAACGGCTTTCGACAAACGACAGCCAATCACCGCCCTTTGTGTACTCGCCTTCATTGACAATATCGATACCAAGCAAGCGCTGCCTTACAACGACATCTTTCACCGCTTCGCGCAATCTTGCTTCGTAGTCAGCAGCACTCTCATCGAGA
Organism: Rhizobium sp. Q54; assembly: GCA_945901195.1. GTDB lineage: Bacteria > Pseudomonadota > Alphaproteobacteria > Rhizobiales > Beijerinckiaceae > Terripilifer. The sequence continues at coordinate 7,216 of CAMDKB010000070.1, read as the reverse complement.
TTAGAAATATTCGGCAGTGATCCGACGTGCGTGGTGAGAAGTTTATTCGCGCTGCGATTCATCAAAATTCCCCTGTAGCACTCAAAATTCTAAGTGCATTTTACCAACACTCATCAAATACAAAATAGCTTCCAGCGCAATTGCAAAGTTTCCCCACCAAAAAAGGACCCGGAAGCCCGAACCCTTCATTGGCGGGCTCTTCACATTAAAGCTGGTTGGTAAATCCCCCAAACCGCTCCGCTCACCAGCGACGATAGCGGTAATAGGGACGATAGTAGGGCCGATAAACGCGATACGCCGGACGATAAATCGGGCGGTAATTACGATAGGGCCGGTATCCATAACGCCAGCGGTCTTGCGCGCATGGCCCCCAGTGCAGAAACACATTACCCCGATGACAATAAAGACGCGCCTCCTGAAAAGGAGCCACCACGCCCTTGTCAGTTGCCCGCGGAGCCGCCTCAACGGGATTTGCAGGGATTGCAGCAAGCGCGGGCACGCTGAACAGCCCCACTCCAAGAGCCGTGATCATCGATAGTATCAACTTACGCATAACTCGCCTCCATTCGCGGTTCCCTTTGTCGAAACCATGAGCAAAGAATGACGCCACCAAGTCGGTGTATCCATGATTCAAATCAAACGAAACGCCCGGCGTTCAAGCACCGGGCGTCCATACAAACCAGCTCTGGCTTGAAAACCAATCAGCCAAGCGCTTATCAATACCGGCGATAATAGACACGCCGATAGACAGGCCGGTAAACACGATACGCGGGCCGGTAATAACGGGTTGGACGATAGCCATAGCGCCAGCGATCTTGCGCACATGGGCCCCAATGCAGGAACACGCTTCCACGATGACAATAAAGGCGCGCTTCCTGCGCTGCGGCCGGTTCACTCACCTGATTGGCCACCGGATCAACAGCAATGGCGCCCGTAGGTGGAACTGCTGCAACAGAAGGCGTAAAGAACATTCCCATTCCCGCGACCATCAAGGCTGCCATAAGCATTTTGCGCATTTTCAAGCACTCCATATTTGTCCCTGCAGAGATAAAGGGCATACATAGTCCGGCCTTGCAATTTCAAATGTTCAGGCAGTATGCATAATCGGGCAAAATAGGCTGACCTGTAGAAACGCCCTCTCCGGTCTGTGCGAAATCACACAAGCCAAAGCATTTTTCACCTGTCGCCGCGCAAAATTTGCGCGCAGCGCGGCTCAGGCAGGTTCCCGCAAAATTACCGCAGTCCCAAATATGGGTAAAAGCGCCAGCGTCATTTCTGGTGTGCTTTGCTATTTGACGGCCCCTGCCCTCCAGTGCAAAAAGCCCATCAAGCGATTTAACAATTTCCGGGAGACACCATGTCCAAACAAGTCACCATCCCCATGCTTCAACAGATGAAGCGCGATGGCCAGAAGAGCATTGGCGTGGTGGCGTGGGATTTTCCCACCACGCGGTTTGCCGACCTCGCGGGTCTCGATTTCGTATCGATCGGCGACAGCGTTGGCGCCAATCTCTGGGGACATGACAATCCGTTGCAGGTATCACTTGATGAAATCCTGTTGTGCTGCAAGGCCGTGCGCCGCGCCACCACGCGGATGGTCGTCTCCTGCGACATGCCTTATGGCCCCGTACAGGAGGGCCTTTCCAGCGCCATGAAAGCGGCAGTGCGCATCATCAAGGAAGGTGGCGCTGACATGATCAAGGTGGACGCCGCCGCCAATCATCCTGAAGTCATCAAGGAAATGTCACAGGCTGGCATTCCCGTCTTCGCGCAATTCGGCCTGACGCCGCAGACGGCGTTGAAATATGGCATCCCGTATTCCGCGCAAAATTCAGCTGCGGCACTGGCCATGTCCGAAGCCGCTGCGCGTCTGGTTGAGGAAGCGCAAACGCTGGAAGCGGCTGGTGCAGTTGCCCTCGATTTTACCAATTCCGGTCCAGTGGCCGGCAAGGCGGTGACAGAAGCAGTAAAAATTCCCTGCATCGGCGGCTTTGGCGGTGGCCCCTGGCTCGATGGCCGTGTGCGCCTGGCACAAACAGTTTTGGGCTACGGCGAGAAATGGATCGGCTCAAAAACCGAGACCTATTTCAACACCGCGCAAGGCACTATCGACGCCTTCAAGGCATTGGCGGAAGATTGCCGCGCCGGCAAACAGATCAAGGGATAGAATTAAATCCAGATGCGCAGATGCGCGCCGCCGAAAATGTACGGTAGCTTTCAGGAGGAATAATTATGCCTTTCGCAATCTGTGACGGCATCAACACACGTTATGAAGTTCTCGGCAAAGGTCCGGCCTTGCTTATGTTTGCGCCCGGCGGCTTCAACGCCACCCTTGAGCAATGGTCTGCCCTGGGCATCTACGCAAAAATCAAACCACTGGAATGGCTGACGCAACATTACACATGCATCGTGTTTGACCGGCGCGAATGCGGCCAGTCAGGCGGACGCGTAGAGCGCGTGACCTACGATCATTTCGTCACCCATGCACTCGCGCTGATGGATCACCTCAACATCGAAAAGGCCCATATCATGGGTGGCTGCATGGGCTGCTGTCCGGTCGCCGCCATGGGCATTGGTGCGCCCGAGAGGGTCAAATCCATGATCCTGTGGTGGCCTGTGGGCGGCGCGAAATATCGCATTTCCAGCCACCAGCGCATGGCGCAGCATCTGGCCTATGTCGAGCAGAAGGGCATGCAGGGCGTCGTTGATCTCGTCAAGGAAACCGGCAAGCCGTTTAATGCCGATCCGCGCGGGGGGCCCTGGGCGTCGGTGCTGATCCACGATTCAGCCTTCGCCGCCAACTTCGCCAAACTCGACAACGAACGCTATCGCGCGCTCGCGGCTGGCATGATCCGCTCCCTGTTCGATCGCGATACCGCGCCTGGCGCCGAGCCCGAGGACATGCTGCAATGTAACCTGCCGGCACTGATCGTACCGGGCAATGATGCCAATCACGCCACGTCTGCCGCATGCTATCTGGAAGAATGCCTGCCCAACGTGCAATATTGGGATATGCCGGTCGCAGGCCAGACGCGCGAAGCCAGCGAAAAGATCGTGCTGGAATTTCTGGCGGGCTGAACGGAATAAAGCGGTTGCATCGCTCCACAGCACTTCTACGATCAGCAGAAACCGCGTGCCGGGAAAAGCTGGAAGGAAACAGCCATGTGTGATCTGTGCAGCCTGCGGCGCAGGGACTTCCTGAAGGGCGCATTTGGCACGGTGCTTGGCGCTGCAACCGGTGGTGGCCTTTTCTCAGCTCTGCCCGCGCTGGCGCAGACCTCTCCCGCCCCGGCTGTCGCCCCGCCACGGGAGTTCGTGCTGCGCGGCGGCCATGTGCTGACCATGAACGCGGCCGGCATCGACCTTCCCGCTGGCGATGTGCACATACGGGATGGCATCATCGTGGCGGTCGGAGAAAACATTTCCGCCGCCGGAGCGGAAATCATTGACGCCGCCGATATGATCGTAATGCCCGGATTCGTAGAAACGCACTGGCATTTGTGGAACACTGCACTGCGCGGCGCAATCCGGGCGGATGATCCCAAGGCGGGCTATTTCCCGCTAACACTCCGGCTTGGTCCCAAATGCACACCGCAGGATGCCTATGCCTCGGTGCGGCTCGGCGCAGCTGAAGGGCTGATGTCGGGCATCACGACCCTGCACAACTGGGCTCATAACATCCGCACGCCCGAACACGCGAATGCTGAATTGCAGGCGCTTAAAGACATGGGCATTCGCTCGCGCTTCTCCTACGGCTGGGGGCAGGATTTGCCGCTCACCTCACCGATGAATCTCGCCGATCTAACGCGCGTGCAAAAGGAATGGGGCGGATCGCCTAATATGCTGCGCCTCGGTGCAGCATTGCGATCGCCAACACCGGGTTCCCGTGGCGCTGTGCCGATTGACGTGCTCAAAGTCGAGGTGGACGGACTGCGGAAGCTCGGTCTGCCCATGACGATGCATACAGGCGTGAAAGGTCTTGTTGATGTCCTGGCATCCATCGGCGCGCTCGGCCCGGACATGATGCTCGTCCATGCGCAGGGATTGAGCGAAGGTGAGCGCCGCGCGGTGGCCTATACAAAATTAGTTTACAGCATGTCGCCGGTTATTGAGCTGTCATTTTCAGCCGTGCGCAGCGGAACCATCCAGTATGAGGAACTGAAGACGCTGGAGGTTCCGCTTGGTTTGTCTATTGACAGTTCCGGCGCATCCGCCAGCGCGGATTTCTTCAACGTCATGCGGGCGCTTATGTGGTCGGACTGGCAACGCAGCGGCGCGCCGCTTCGCCTGCCGCCGCGCCGCATCGTCCAGCTCGCGACGATCGATGGCGCCCGCCTCATGGGGCTGGACAAGATTACCGGATCGCTCGAACCCGGCAAGCGCGCCGATATCATCACAGTGCGCAAGCTCGACCTGAACATGGCGCCGGTGCAGGATCCCTATTATTCCCTGGTATTTTCGGGCCAGCCTTCCAATATTGATATGGTCGTCGCCGATGGGCGCATAGTGCGCCGCAATGGGGCAGCCGTGGGAATTGACGTCAACAAGATCGTCAGCGAAGCCATAGCCTCCGCCAACGGCATATTGAGCCGCGGCTAATTTTCGCGGCATCTGCAAGACGGGAGATTGCTTATGAGCGCTGCGGACACAAATACCATCGCCAGCGAAGTCTTCGCGACCCTTTACACCGGCAAACAGATCGCGCCCTTTTCAGCCCGCGTGGAAGGTTTTGACAACGCCAAAGCCTATCGCGTGACCGCCAAACTGCGTGCATTGCGCCTGGCGCGCGGGGAACAGCATGTGGGCCGAAAAATCGGCTTCACCAACACGAACATCTGGGACGAGTATCAGGTGTTCGAGCCGATATGGGGCGACATGTTTGCCGGGCGCGTCAAGCCTCTTGATCCCCTGCGCAGCGAGAATCTTATCGAGCTGGATGGTTTCGCCGAACCGCTCATCGAGCCGGAAATTCAATTCGGCATCGCCGAGCCCCTGCATCCCGATATGAGCGAGCATGAAATGCTCTCCAACATCGCCTGGGTCGCCCATGGGTGCGAAATTGTCCAGTCGATCTATCCCGGCTGGAAGTTCACAGCAGCCGATACCATCGCTTGCGGCGGGTTGCATGCGGCTCTGCGCATAGGCCCCCATCATTCCAGCAATGAATTCAATCTGGATCTTCTGGTTGAACAACTCGCCAGTTTCAAAATCACGCTAAATTGCGATGGCAAGGAAGTGGACCACGGCACGGGCGCGAACGTGCTGGGCTCGCCCTTGAAAGCGCTGAAGGCGCTTGTCAAAATGCTGGCGCAGGACAAGAACAATCCGCCGCTTGCGCCGGGCGAAATCGTGACAACGGGCGTGCTGACCCGCGCTTTCCCGGTGAAGGCCGGACAAGTCTGGTCAACCAGGCTTGAAGGCATCTCGCTTGAGGGCGTGGCGGTTTTGTTCTCATGAAAACAGGCAGCAGGATTAGCCCATGAACCAGCAACCAGCAATTAGCGCCTTCGCTTGTCCTGATGATCTGCCGGTTCTGGATGACGATCCCTTTTCAATTGAGAATTTACGCGAACCACTCGTGTTTCACACCCGTCTGCGCGAGGCAGGGCCCGTTGCGTGGCTGTCGCGATACGGGTTCTACGCTGTCGGCGGCTTTGCTGAATGCGAGCAAGTTCTATCAGACTGGCGAACATTTACGTCTACGCGTGGCGTTGGCACACTCGACATCAAGAAGGAGAAGCCGTGGCGCGAGCCCGCCGTTCTGCTGGAGGCCGATCCGCCCCGCCATAACGAGATACGGCTGCGCGTCGGGCGCATTCTGTCGTCCAAGGCGGTTGAGGCGTTGCGCGGCGAGTTCATTTTGCAGGCGCATGTGCTCCTCGACAGGGTTCTGCAAACGCGTGAGTTCAACGCTGTCCCGAAGATTGCCGAAGCCTATCCGCTGCGCGTTTTCGGCGATGCCGTAGGCCTTGATGAAGACCGGCGCGACATGCTGCTCGTCTATGGCGATATGGGCTTCAACAATTTCGGACCGCATAACGATCTCCTGACGAAATCGATGGAATATGGCCGCGCGACAGGCGCGATTGAGTGGATGATGGCGCATACACAGCGCGATGCGCTCAGGCCCGGAAGTCTTGGCGCACAATTTCATACTCTCGCTGACGAAGGGTTTTTGACACAGGCGGAAGCCTGGAATGTCATGCGCGGCCAGCTTACGGCAGGCGTCGACACAACGATCGCCGCCCTGTCGCATGCGCTGCTCTGTCTGGCTAGGGATCCCGATCAATTTGCCCAGATGCGCGCTGAACCTGCCCTCGCCAAAGGCGCATTCGAGGAAGCCGTGCGCCATCTGACACCGCTGCAAACGCTATTCCGCACGAGTCAGCACGATAGCGAACTTGGCGGATCGCCGGTGCGCGCGGATTTCAAAATTCTGGTGGCGCTTGCCGCGGCGAACCATGATCCACGTAAATTTCGCGAGCCAGACCGTTTCGACCTGCGCCGCAGCGCTATGGATCATCTGGCATTCGGACGCGGCGTGCATGTGTGTCTGGGCATGAACGTAGCGCGGCTCGAAGCTGAATGTCTGCTGACAGCTTTTGCCAGCCGCGTAAAAGCTATCGAACTTATGGGCGAACCAGAATACAGGCTCAACAATACTGTGCGGCGGCTGGAAAACCTGCCGCTACGCGTGCAACTCGTTTGAACCCGAGCCAAGCATCGTCCGCAAAAATGCCGATTTGGAAATTGTGAAAACTGGCGATCAGTGTGGGCGGCGCGACGCTGGATGAGATAAACGCCGGCCGCCCTTGGCACTTGTTTTTCGTCAGGCGATCTTCGTCACCAGTTCGCCGAGCCCCTCGACCCGCGCCCGCACGATATCGCCGGGGTTGAGATATTCGCCCCGGCCATTGCCGACACCGTGGGGCGTGCCGGTCATGATGATGTCGCCGGGCCATAACGTGATCTTGGCAGAGAGATCGGCGATCTGTTCGACAATGTTGAAGATCATCTTGCCGGAATTGGAATCCTGTTTCATCACGCCGTTCACTTCAAGTTCCAGCTTCAGGTTCATGGGATCCTTGATGTCTTTTGCAGGCACGATCCACGGCCCCATCGGGCATGACCCGTCGAAAGATTTATGACCGAACCAGTCGAAGGCGAAAGCGGCAGGCAGACCCTTGCGATCCCCCATGTCACGTGCGGAGAGGTC
>CAMDKB010000069.1 GCA_945901195.1 Rhizobium sp. Q54 | reverse complement strand
GCGGATGTGGCCTTTGTCCCGCGAAAGCCTGCCCAAGCAATTCATTTCGCTCATCGGTGAGAGATCCTCGTTTCAGGATACGCTTGCCATGCTCGACAATTCCGATGTCTTCGAGCCGCCCATCATCCTGACCAATCTGGATTATCGCTTCCTGGTCGCCGAACAGATGAAGGCGGCGGGCATCAAGGGCCAGATCGTGCTTGAGCCGGTGCGCCGTGATTCTGGCCCTGCCGTGGCAGCGGCAGCAGAGCTTGCCGCGCTGCAAGGCCCTCAAACCGTCGTCGCCATGTTGGCCTCCGACCATGCCGTGAAAGATACGGCGGGCCTGGCTGCCCTTTGCCAGAAGGCGGGAGCAGCGGCCACTGAGGGATTTATTGTCACGCTGGGTATCGCGCCCGATCATCCGGCCACCGGCTATGGCTACATAAGGCCGGGCGCTGAAATCGCCCCTGGCTCGACCGTCCGAAAGGTCGAAGCGTTTGTTGAAAAGCCAGACGCATTAACCGCACAGCGCTATATTGATGAAGGTTACCTCTGGAATTCCGGCAATTTCATTTTCCGCGCTGATGTCATGCTGAGCGAACTTGCCGCCTTTGAACCGGAGCTGGCGTCCGCCGCTCATGATGCTGTCGCCAAAGCGAAGAAAGACCTCGAGTTCATCGTGCTGGATGAAAAATCCTTCGGGCAGGCGACAAAAAAATCGATCGACTATGCGGTCATGGAACGCACAACCAAGGCTGTCGTTGTACCCGCCGACATCGGTTGGTCGGATGTGGGAACATGGTCAGCCGTACACGAGCTGACCACGCAGGATCAGGACAGAAATGTCATTCGGGGCGAAGGCATCGTCATGCACGCCTCCAACGTGCATGTGCGTTCGGACGAAATGCTTACCGCTGTCGTGGGAGTCAGCAATATCATTGTCGTGACGACGGCAGACGCAGTTTTGGTGCTGGATGCTTCACGCGCCGACAAGGTCAAGGAACTCGTCGAGAAGCTCAAATCGGAAGGTCGTCGTGAGCCGCTGGAGCACAAACGTGTCTATCGTCCCTGGGGCTATTACCAGAGTGTCGACAGCGGCCCGCGCTATCAGGTCAAGCGAATTGCAGTGAAGCCCGGCGGACAGCTCTCGCTGCAGAAACACCATCATCGCGCCGAACACTGGATTGTGGTGAAGGGCACCGCGCAGGTGACACGCGACACCGAAACCATGCTCGTTCACGAAAATGAATCCATCTATCTGCCGATTGGCGCAATTCACCGCCTCGCCAATCCCGGCAAGATCGATCTGGAACTCATAGAAGTGCAAACGGGCAGCTATCTCGGCGAAGACGATATCGTGCGCATCGAAGACGTCTACAATCGCAGCTAACCCGTACCTATCGCGCGTTGCGATAGGATTTTGGCGAGAAGACCGTCAAGAACAGAATTTTGATATCGAACAGCATCGACCAATGGTCGATGTAGTAGAGATCATACTCAACGCGGCTGCGCATTTTTTCCTCGGTGTTGGTCTCGCCGCGCAGACCACTGACTTGCGCCCAGCCGGTGATGCCCGGTTTTACATTATGACGGCGTGCATACAGGGCGATAGTGCGCTCGTATTGCTGATCATGGGCGAGCGCATGCGGGCGCGGGCCGACCAGCGACATCTCACCCCGCAAGACATTCAGCAATTGCGGCAGCTCATCGATATTCAACTTCCGCATCAGGCGCCCGATGCCCGTGATACGCACATCGTTTTCCCGCGCCTGCTCGACAACCGACCCGTCATCCAGCGTTGTCATGGAGCGGAACTTGAAGATGCGAAATGGCTCCTGATTGAATCCATAACGGCGTTGCATGAAGAATACCGGTCCCGGTGAATCCAGCTTGATCAATATCGCCATGAACGCGAAGAAGGGTGCAAGAATCACAAGACCAACGGCGGACGCAACGATATCGAAAAACCTCTTTTGAATGATTTCCCAAGTCGTCAACGGACGCCGCACGAGATGCAAACTCGATATCGGGCCGAGCCTTTCGACCTGGAAATCCGAGAACTGCTGCAGCACCCGCTCTGTGCCCAGATGGATGGAGGCCGGCACGCGCAGAAAGGCATCGACACATGCCTCTATCGTTTCCTTCTGCGACCAGGGTACGAGGATGAATACGTCTTCGGGCCGCATCATGCGCGCTGTGGCTGCAGCCAGCGCCAGGTCATCCTGCAACGTATCGGGACCGTGCAAAACCGAGGACGACACGACACGCAGGCCCAGCGAGCGTGCGTCATAGTCTCGATTGAAGCGCTCCACATCTTCTTCAAACCCGACCAGGAAAATGCGCCGCGCAGCAACACCGCCAATTCGCGTCTGATCATGGACAATGCGAACCAGGACAAATCGCACCAGCACGATTGTGGAAAAGCCCAGGACGTAGAAAACCACCGCAGTGCCTCGCGAAATTTCAGACGAGGTCTTGGTTAAAAAGCCAACGATCAATGCGCTCGCGAACGCCACGTTCCACAGCGAAAAGCTTTGGCCTATATGGCCTTCGAACATCAGATAACGCGAAACCGTATATTCCCGCCTCACGATATTCGGCACGACAAACAGAAGGGCCATCATGCAGCCCTGGCGAATGAAGTCATCCACTTCAACGGTGAAATAATCGTAGGCCGTCCGGTGATAGATGATGCCGGACAGCAAGGCGCAACAGATGATGGCCGCCGCATCGGAAACCGCCGCAGTCAGCGAAAGCGCCGCCCGCACAATGGCAGTATTGGGTTGTGGCAGGATTTGCCGCCATGTCCCATGCGCAGCAACCACTGACGGGACCCCGACGCGGTTTCTGTTCAATGGAGGCAGTGATGCCTGGGTACGATCGCTCATAGCGTGCCATTTTGGGTCGCCGCGCTCCGGTACGGCACGCTTGCGCATGCTGGGAGTCGGCCTGTGTCCAAATCTCGCAATTCACATGCCGTTGCTGTCGCGGTGGAAGTTGGCGGCGGCGTGATTTACCGCTATTAACTTGGCCGACTGAAAGCCAAGGCAGAACCCTCCTGGATTGGGCCCTGCTTTTTGCCGAATTGGAGACATTGCGATGATCTGTTCCCGGATCTTTTTTGCCGCGCTGGCGCTAGCTGCAGCCACGGCGCTGGAAGCCCGGCCGCTGACCCCGGCGGAAGGCCGCTTCATGCCTTTTTCCGGGGAGCTGCCGGCCTGCAATCAAGAGAATGTACTGAGCCGTATCCAGAGCCGCTTCAGCCAGCGCGAATCGACTTATTGGAAATCCGGCCTCCAGATTCAGGAGTTTCTCGATGTTCGCGAAAGCGGGTTTCGCACAGCTGGCATGGACCTGATTCCCCGCCGCTTTTGCCAGAGCAAGATCTCGATGAACGATGGCCGCGTCCGCAACCTCAAATACTCCATCGGAGAGAACCAGGGCATCATCGGCTGGAGCTGGGGTGTGGAATGGTGCATCGTCGGGCTGGACCATCACAACGCCTTTGGCCCCAATTGCTCAACTGCTGGCCCGTGAAGTCTGGCAAGTATGCCGGGCCACACCGTTGGAATGACAAATTTCCTTGTGCCGTCGATTAGTTCTGGAGCCAGTTTGATATGCTGAACCTTCGCAGCCTCGCCCTGATTGCAGCCTTTGTCCTGCCGATTCTGCCGCAAGCTTCGCTGGCCCAGATGCCCGGCCGCAGCAATGACGATTGCATTCTTGACAATTGCCGCGATCGGCAACCCGCGGGCCAGCCCAGCCAGCCGGGCAACGACACCAACCAGCCCGGCAGCCGCAGAAGCCAGCGTGACTTCGACCGGCCATATGGCCGCGATCGCTCATTCAACGAAGATCGTGGCGGACGCCAAAATGATCGGGGCGACCGGCGCGGCGGTGGTGGGGGCGAACAATATGGCGCGCGCCCTGGACAATTCGACTTTTACGTCCTTTCGCTGAGTTGGTCGCCGAGCTTTTGTTCGTCCGATGCTGGCCGCAGATCGCGCGAACAATGCGCCCCTGGCGCCAACAATGCCTTTGTTGTTCACGGGCTCTGGCCGCAATTTACCCGCGGCTTCCCATCGTATTGCGATCAGGGCAACCCGCCCCGTTCGGCGCTCGAACATGCGCGCGGGGTTTATCCCGAAGAAGGTCTCGCGCGTTATGAATGGCGCAAACACGGCACTTGTTCAGGGCTTTCAGCGGCGGAATATTTCGATCTGGCCGGGCGCATCAAGGCGAAGATCGTGATCCCCGAAGACTTGCGCCGGCCCAATGGCATGCTGCGCAAGGATCCGGCAGACATCCAGCGCGCTTTTCTCGAATCGAACAAAACACTGCGTGAGGACATGATCTCGGTGACCTGCACACGCGGTCAGCTTCAAGAAGTGCGTGTATGCGTTGCAAAGGACGGCAAGGATTTTCAGTCTTGCCCGGAAGTGGCGCGCGCAGCCTGCCGCGTGGGGAATATTTCCGTACCGGCGCCGCGATGATCTCTGACGGGTCACTTGTGTGGGGTACGGCCATATCTGCGGCGGTCGCTCAAGATCAGCGTGCGGTAAGCCGGAATCGATTTACAGCACAAAAGCTGATCGATTCTATATTTGTAGAGCGTCGCTTTTGCGAAAAACCGCGACCATTTTTTTGCGCGATTCTTTAGCCAGATGAATTACAGGCACGCCTTCCACGCCGGTAATTTCGCCGATGTCTTCAAGCACATCCTGCTGACGCGCATACTCGTATATTTGATGCGCAAGGATCAGCCCCTGCGCTTCATGGACACCCATGCTGGCCCTGGACTTTATGACCTCGCAAGCGAGGAAGCGAAACGGACGGACGAATGGCGCGAGGGAATCGCGCTAATCGCAAGAACGGGACGGCCTGCTGCAATCGAGGAGCTCATTGCGCCCTGGCTGGACGCGATTGGTCCATGCGATGAAACAGGCAAACCACAATCCTATCCCGGTTCGCCTGCGCTTGCGCAAAAACTGCTGCGCCCGAAGGACAGGATCGCCTTGAGTGAATTGCACGAAACTGATTGTCTCATGCTGCGCAGGAATTTCGGGCGCGACATCCGCGTGAGAATAGCCAACATGGATGGCTATACCGCACTCAACGCCTGGACGCCGCCGGTGGAACGCCGCGGTCTTGCGTTGATCGACCCACCATTCGAAGTGCGCGATGAATTTGAACGCATCGTGAAGGCCATCGGCAAGGCCTCGAAAAAATGGCCAAGAGGCTGTTATGCCATCTGGTATCCCGTCAAGGACGCCGCTCAGGTCGATCGCTTTTATGAAGATTTGACAGTGGCAGGCGTCGACAAGGTTCTGCGGCTGGAACTTTCGATCGATCAGCCGGCGTTTGCCGGTCCCCTCACTGCAACCGGCCTTTGCATCGTCAATCCACCATTTTTACTTATTGATGAAGCTAAAATCCTGCTTCCCTGGCTTGCCGGATTGCTTGGCAAAGACAGCAGAGGCAGCTGGCGGGCCACCCAGCTGGCGGAGCAGACCTGAAAATCGCGATTGCCGGCAACAGACTGGCCGCCACTTCAACTAACCGCTTGCCAAATTGAAAATGCTGGCCCAACCTTGGCACTGAAATTCCGGCCGGCGATGTTTCGGGTCTGGGGGGCAGGAAACACGGAAGCAGACGTCCCAAACTACTGCACCAACGAGGTACCCGGCCGGAGGCCTTAAACCGGACCGGAAACGTGAAATCAACGAGTGGCGGATTTCACGAATTGCAGAACGCCCTAATGCCTCGCAGGCTACCGCGATGCCCAGCTCACGCGGCTCGCCTGCAAGGTTGCAGTGCCGCAATGTTTTCATTCGCACCGGATCACCCGCACCGGATCATCCGATTGCCTCTGCAAACCTCGCGACTGCTCCACGTATGGGCCGTGGTTGGCTGTGAGGGAAAACGTATCATGCCGCAACAACAAGGTACTGTGAAATTCTTCAATCTCGAAAAAGGCTATGGCTTCATAAAGCCGGCTGACGGCGGGCGAGACATATTCGTGCATGTCAGTGCGGTTGAAGCCGCAGGACTGACCGAATTGCCGGAAGGCGCGCCCATCGCATTCGAGATTGAGCCGGACAAAAAGGGTAAAGGGCCAAAGGCGGTGAACCTGCAATTGCAGACAACATAACGCAAGATGTCAGGACTTGCCTGCGAGCGCAGCCTGCTGCAAAACCTTTCATGAAAAGCAAGGCAGCGGGAGGAAGTTGAAATGAAATTGCGTTACTCTATGGGATCACCTTTTGGGCGAAAAGCCGCCATGGCGGTGCATGCCCTCGGTCTCACCGGCAGCATCGAAATGATCGACCACGATGCCGACAAAAGCAACGAAGTCCGCCAAATCAATCCGCTGCATAAAATTCCCATGCTGATTGCTGACGATGGCAGTCCGATATTCGATTCGCCCGTCATCCTTGAATATCTCGATGAGATCGCCGGAGGTGGCAAGATAATCCCCGCGCGTGGTCTTGAACGCTACAAAACACTTTCGCGGCTGGCTCTGGCCGATGGCATTACCGAAGCGTCTATCCTCATCCATTACGAAGACCGCTGGCGCGAACCTGCGCAGAAAGCGCAGCCGTGGATCGAACATCAGCTCGGCAAGATCAAACGTGCCATTGCCGAATTTGAAAAAGACGTTCCGAAGGAATTTGACGCCGCCGCCATGGGTCTGGTGTGCGCTCTGACATTCGTAACCCGCGAAGGACAATGGGACTGGCGTCCGCATGCGCCCAAACTGGCAGCATGGCTCGACGACGTTTCAAAAAACGAACCGGCTGTTGCCGCAACTGTGAAAAAAACCTGAGATCTGAAAAGTCAGGAATAGAAAAAGCGCGGGCCATAACCCGCGCTTCGTATTTTCCGATCAATGACCGAAAATAAATCAGGCGCTCGCTTGCAGCGGCGGAATGCGCAAAACCTGACCGGGATAGATCTTGTCGGGATGCGAGAGCATCGGCTTGTTGGCTTCGAAAATGACCGGATATTTTCCGCCATTGCCGTGGCCATAATTGTGTTCTGCGATCTTCCACAGTGTATCACCCGACACGACCGTATAGGTCTTGGATTCTGGCGTTGCACTTGCGGCGGCAAGCTTGTTGTCAACACTCGCAACACCCGTCGTATTGCCAATTGCCAAAGCAATCTTCTCTGATTGTTCCGTTGAGAGAGACTTGCCGGAGAGAGTTACCTTGTCGCCATCGACATGCACTTCGACGCCAGACATATCCAGGCCGTGCTTCTCAGCCTCTTTCTTCAATTCTTCGGGCGTTGCGGCATGCGCATCGCTGCCACCAAATACTTTCGCGCCGACCGACTTTGCGAAACTCCACAGACCCATCTTACAATCCTCCTGAAACCACGCGTCCCGAAAACTGGACACGATAGATACAGAATAGCGGCTCAATGTGGCTGCGCAAAGGTGAGTTTTGTTAAGTGACATAAAGATATCTGCGGCGAGTGAGGTCAGCAGGACGTGAAAAAGCCCGGCGCACTGGTCGTCGGGCTGAAAATCAATATGCATTGCCGCAACGGCATTCATGTATGTTTAAATTTGCGCACCGTTATTATTTATACAAATCATAGCCTTCGCGTCAAAAATGATAGTTCACGCCAGCGCGGATGATAGAGGCGCTATAGCTGGACGGCGCGGGAAGGTTGGCCAGGAAAAGCGTCTGCGATCCCAGATTCATGTACATGTATTCCGCCTTTGCAGAGATGCTGTTGGTGAACGCGTATTCGATGCCTGCGCCCAACGCATAGCCATTTCGCCATCCGGACGTTGTTTCAACGAAGGCTGGAGCCACACTGACGATATTTGATTTGACCTCGCCTCCAGCGTAACCGCCGGTGACGTAAATCAACGCCCGGTCTGCGGCAAAGCCCGCGCGTCCGCGCAGGGTTCCGTACCAGTCAAGGCTGCCGCGCGTCGCCACGCCAACCAGCGGGTTTCGGCTGCCGGAAAGCCAGCTTCCGTTCACATCGCCTTCAACGCCCAGCACCAGATTTCCATACTGATAATTGTAACCGACCTGAACGCCAAGCTCACCACCTGACTGCTTGCCCATAATCGTGTTGGCAGCCTTGCTGTAGGAGCCCCATCCGTATCCCGCATTGAGGCCGGCATAAAAACCGCTCCAGCTGAAAGGCGCGTTTTGCACAAACATCGGCGCGGGCGACAAAGCACCGCCACGTCCGGGAAGGTCAGCGGCAACAGCGACCGGCGCAGCCGAGAAGATAGACATCAGGGCGATCAAATTACGCATACGCATGGGCTCCACTCCAGGCTGCCACAGGGGCAGTTTCAGTTACTCAAACTACAGTGAACAGTGTTAACAAAGTTTATCTGCACACATTTAAATAATATTATCTAATAATGGCAGCAAAAAGATCAGATAATTCAAATTATATATTTTAAATATACTTAAATAACACAGAATATAATGTGATTAAAAAAGCGTTTAAGCAAAATATAGATCGGATTTCCGCAAATTTCGATTGGTTAGTGTTTTCTTAATTATTGCCTCTTTGCTTCCCTCCGCACGATGTGTAGCATTTGTACAAATGCGCGAAAGTACAGCCCACCGGGAGCCTTCATGACCGAAATTGCCCTGGTGACAGGTGCGCCCCGGCGCATCGGTCGCGCCATCGCGGTTCGCCTGGCTGCGGAAGGCTTTGCCGTCGCGCTCCACGCCAGCCCGCGCTCACAAGATCAAGTCCATGAATTTGCACAAGAGCTCACCAAAGGCGGCGCGCGCGCGCGCGCATTTATTGCCGACCTCAGCGACCCCCACGCGCTCGCCGGCTTGCTTCAGGCTGCGGAAACAGCCCTTGGTCCGCTGACCCATCTGGTCAACAACGCGTCCATCTTTGAGCCGGATTCACCTGACGCCCTCGATCTTGACCGCTGGGAACGCCATTTCGCCATCAATCTGCGCGCACCGGTATTGCTGTCGTCCGAATTCGCGCGTCTGTGCGGAACACAGCGCCGCGGCGCAATCATCAATATCGTTGATCAGCGGGTATTCCGCCTGAATCCGCGTTATTTCTCATACACACTCGCCAAATCCGCACTTTGGACCGCCACCCAGACAATGGCCCAGGCCTATGCCCCGAACTTGCGCGTCAACGCGGTCGGACCGGGCCCGGTGTTACCGAACCAGAACGAGGGACAGGAGGGTTTTGCGCTGGAAGCCGCCCGCGTCCCGCTGGAACATGCTATTGACCCGGAAGAGATCGCGCAAGCGGTTCTCTATCTTGCTCGCGCTCAAAGTGTCACCGGGCAGATGATTTGCGTCGATTCCGGACAGCATATTGCCTGGAAGACGCCCGACGCTATCCTTTGAACGCCCGATCAGGCTTGAGGCTTCGCTATAACCAGCGAGAACACTTAACGTTATGAATAAAAAAATCAGTCTGCTGTCGGCAGACGGCGGATCGTGAATTCGATCTTGTCATCAGGAAGAACGCGCCAGAATTCTATCTCGGTCATGTAGGCTGCCTTTGGGTAAGTCTCAAACCACTCCTGAGCCTTGGCCCGCGCATCTATCCTCGATAGTTGATACGTTTCCCGTTTCCAGAAACTCGCCAAACGACCGGATTCCCGCATCGCGCGTGAATGGCGCGACAGCGACTGTGCAACATCTGCCGGTGTCTTTCGGGCAGTCCTTCGGACGGATTCCATACGCCACTCCACGCCACATCAATACCCCTTGACAATACCCCAGAACGCATATTCTGACGAGTCAAAATCGAATCACCTCGTTAATCCCAAGCTAATGCGCTGCCAGCCAGAGGAAATTACGCACTTTATTTCCACGAGACTTCATCCAGCAGGCGAGCAAGCACTTCAGGTTCTCTGGGAAATCCGGCTCTGATCCAGGCCGCCTGCAAATTCTTCAACATCGTCCCAATTGCAGGGCCAGGCTGGACACCGCGCCTGACAAGATCACCACCGCTGAAGGGCATGCGCGGCTCTGGCGTATCATGCAGAAAATTAAACGCAGAGGTCCATTGCAGATCGTCAACAGGCGCGCGACTTTCGGCCTGCGCCAGCAGGATCGCATCCAGCGCAGCCCGGCGGCCATGCAGAAACAGGAAGCGATAGAGGTCGTTGGGCAGCGGAGGCTTTTCGCGTGCGTGCAATTCAACGAGCGCCCGGGCCGCATTGGCAATCCGCAATTCCTCCGCATTGGAAAGCCTCAACCAATCCCGCAAGCGCACGGCGTCATCTGCCACAAGCACAAGAAGCGCCTCCAGCCTCAAGATCGCATCGGGCGTCTGCCCGCGTTGCGCTTCAATTGCCTTCATCCGGCGCAAGCGTGCAGGAAGGGCGACACCGGCAACCAGCATTTGCAGGATGCCACACTCGGCCATTGTCTGCGCGCACCCGGCTGCCCCGCGCGCGACAAGCAGCTTCAAAAATTCCGCACGGATGCGCTCGCGCGATAGAATCTCAAGACCATCACGATTGGCAATCGACGCCTGCAATGCTTCAGGATCGATCTCGCCTTCGCCATAGGCCGCATGAAAGCGAAACAGCCTGAGTATGCGCAAATAGTCTTCGCGTATTCTCATCGAGGCATCGCCGATGAAGCGGATACGCCGCGTCGCAAGGTCTTCAAGGCCACCGCAATAATCGTGAACATATCCGCGTGCATCAAGCGACAGCGCATTGATTGTAAAGTCGCGCCGGTGGGCGTCAGCGGCAAAATCCTTGCCAAATTCGACCGTGGCGTGACGCCCGAACGTGTCGATATCCTGACGCAATGTCGTGACTTCAAACGGCATGCCATCAACCAGCACAGTTATTGTGCCATGTTCGATGCCTGTGGGGATTGTGCGCAATCTTGCTTTGGCGGCGCGCGCCAGAGTCACTTCTGGCAAGGCAGTGGTTGCAAGATCGACATCGGCGATGTCTTCACCAAGCAGGGCGTTTCGCACAGCTCCGCCCACAACTCGCAATTCCTCTCCATCGCCATCCAGCGCCGCAAAGATCAACCGCAATCGGGGATCAGAAAGAAGTGATGAGCCGGCAAGTTTTCCATCAACGATCCGGGCCTGTTTCTGCGCAGCAATCACCGGAACGCCCTTTCGAAAAAATTGAGCAATATTCCCGCCGTGACACCCCAGATCATCTTGTCCTTGTAATCCACCGCCCAGGATTCGCGCATCACCCCATCGCGCTCCCAGCGATGGCGGCGGTGGTTGGCCGCATCGAACAAAAACGTCAGCGGCACTTCAAATGTGTCCGCCACCTCATGCGGATTGAGGATAAGCTCGAAATGCGGGCGCACCAGGGCCACGACAGGAATCACCCGGTATCCCGTTCCAGTCTGATAGGGCGCAAGATAGCCAAGCGGTTCGATATGATCGGCTGGGAGGCCGATTTCTTCGTGAGCTTCTCGCAATGCAGTCGCGATCGGGTTGGCATCCTCCTTGTCGACGCGCCCGCCGGGAAAAGCCACCTGCCCCGCGTGATTGCGCAATTTCGAAGCCCGCTGGGTAAACAGCATGGTCGGGCCGTGCGCATGGGTGATGATGGGAATCAGCACCGCTGCGGGTTTCGCCTTCACAACAGCCGCCGTCAGATCAGGGTTCAAGGCATGATCGCCCTGCGGCGGAAAAATAGGCGCGTCAAAAACATCTGCCGGCAAGTCGGCTGTGACAACGCCCGCACAGCGCATGCGCGTATCTTCTATGGAGTAGAGCCGCATACTTCTATCTTTCCGCGCATTTCGCTCATTCGGCCTGACCTGCGCGTCCGTCAGCTTCAAAAGCTTCCATGTCGTCAGCCTTCGCCATCGGGAAAAATACCCCCGATGATTGAACCCCAAACATATCAGCTCCGTCCACTTGCCTGATTTCGCCGATCTCTGCGAGATCGTAAAGCAGCGCACGCGTCACCAGCGCCCAGAGATCGCCGCGCACCCTGATATAGGGTTTGATTCCTTCCGCTGGACCTCTTTCGAACCGCAGGGGATGATCAGCCCCTGCGACAACAAAATCATCGACGTTGGTGCGGAAGCGCAGCGCGGGGCCCTCTTCGATCTGCATTTCGACCGCGAGAAACGGCGCGTCCTCAACTTCGACCGACACCATTTCAACGGGCGTTACAAGGACATAGCGGTCCGGATCCTTGCGCAGGATCGAGGCGAACAGCTTGACCAGAGGCATCCTGCCAATCGGCGTTCCCTGATAAAACCAGGCGCCATCGCGAGCGATTTTCATGCCTATATCGCCGCAATAGGGCGGGTTCCACAGGTGAACCGGCGGCGGCCCCTTGCGGCCTGCCTGCCGCGCAGCTTCCTGCAGCGAACCAAGTCCGGCTGCAACCGGTGCACTTGCCGAAGCTTTATCTGGGCCCAAATTGGGCGACTTAATCTCTTTCGCCATAATCTCGCACCAAATGCCCTGTGCATATGAAGGGGCACACTTACCTTCTATCGCAAAAGTGAAGCCGGGGTCATCGACAAAGCTGCTCCCTCCTCTAAACTGGCGTAAAAGACGAAATTCAAGTCATACTGAACCGCACACGAAGCGCGGCCACCAGCAAGGACCGATTTATGAGCGCGACACAGGACAGCAGAGCAGAATCTCTTGAAGATGCTGTGATCCGGCAGGCAGAAGCCGCCTTGGAAAAGGTCGCCGCCGCGCGCGCTGCCATCGGCACGGTCATCTTTGGACAGAAACAGGTTGTTGAGGAAACGCTGGTCACGTTGATCGCTGGAGGTCATGGTCTGCTCGTAGGCGTACCGGGCCTGGCCAAAACCAAACTCGTGGAAACCTTGGGAACAGTGCTTGGCCTTGATGCTCGCCGCGTACAGTTCACGCCAGACCTGATGCCTGCCGACATTCTCGGCTCGGAAATCATGGAAGAAAGCCAGGACGGCAAACGCGCCTTTCGTTTTGTGCGCGGCCCCATCTTCGCGCAATTGCTGATGGCTGACGAAATAAACCGGGCCAGCCCGCGCACCCAATCGGCGCTGCTCCAATCCATGCAGGAATATCACGTCACCGTGGCCGGTGAACGTCACGATCTGCCGCGGCCCTTCCATGTGCTGGCGACACAGAATCCTCTGGAACAAGAAGGCACATATCCACTGCCGGAAGCACAACTCGACCGCTTCCTGATGCAGATTGATGTGCTGTATCCTGATCGTGCATCGGAAAAACGCATACTCATCGAAACAACCGGCGAGGTAGAAGCGAGGCCCCGCGCCGTAATGACGGCGGATGATTTGGCGGCCACACAGCGCCTCGTACGCCGCCTTCCGGTCGGCGACCGCATCGTCGAAGCCATTCTCGATATAGTCCGCGCCGCCCGTCCGGGCGAAGGCGATGCCGCCATCACTAAACATATTTCCTGGGGTCCCGGCCCGCGCGCAGCACAGGCGCTGATGCTGGCCTCGCGCGCGCGCGCTCTCGTCGATGGCCGGCTCTCGCCATCGCTTGATGACATCCGCACACTTGCGCCGCCTGTTCTGAAACATCGCATGGCGCTGACTTTTGCTGCGCGCGCTGAAGGCGAGACAATCGGGGGCGTCATCAAACGCCTGATCGAAAGGATCGGCTGACCCGCATGGCCGCAAACGCCGAAACCTGGCTGCTGGCCGAAGACGACGCGAAGGTCGGCGCACGACATCAGCGCGGCGGTCTTGATCTGGCGCGCCGACTTCCATCCCTGATCGTCGCGGCAAAAGACGTTGCGGCCACGGTGATGTATGGCGTTCACGGCCGCCGCCGCTCCGGGGTCGGCGAAACCTTCTGGCAATTCCGGCCTTTCGTGATGGGCGAATCCACGACCCGGATCGACTGGCGGCGCTCGGCCCGCGACGACCGGGTTTATGTGCGCGAACGC
>CAMDKB010000068.1 GCA_945901195.1 Rhizobium sp. Q54 | reverse complement strand
TTCGACCATAGGTGACGGTGCCCGTGGCGCGGTCATAAATCTTGGTCGATTGACCGATATACACGCCCATGGAAATCACCGAATTTTCTTCGACGATCACGCCTTCGACGACTTCTGAACGAGCGCCGATGAAACAATTGTCTTCGATGATCGTCGGATTGGCTTGCAACGGCTCCAGCACGCCGCCGATGCCGACACCTCCGGACAAATGGACATTCTTGCCGATCTGCGCGCAGGAGCCCACCGTCGCCCAGGTGTCGACCATCGTGCCGCTGTCCACGTATGCGCCGAGGTTCACGAAAGACGGCATGAGAATGACATTGGGCGCGATGAATGCAGATTTGCGAACGACGGCGCCGGGTACGGCGCGAAACCCGGCTGCCTTGAAAGTTGCAGCATCCCAATGGGCGAATTTCAGGGGCACCTTGTCGAAGCCGTAGGCTTGTCCGCCTGCGCCAGGCGCGGTCATGAAGGGTGCGTTGTCTTCCAGACGAAAGGAAAGCAGCACAGCCTTCTTGAGCCATTGGTTGATTTGCCAGGCGTCCGGACCCGTCTTGCCCTCTGCCCTCTCTGCGACACGAGCCTTGCCGGAATCAAGCAGATTAAGCGCTTCTTCAACGGCGTCGCGGACTTCGCCCTTTGTCTGGGCGTTGACGGTAGCGGAATTGGCGAATGCATCGTTGATGGTTTTTTCGAGTGCGGCGTGGGACATGGGTTGATCTCGCAATGGCCAGAATTTGCGCGGAGATATGCCGGGTTGGGCGGGTGAGGTCAATGGTAAGGCGTCACGCACCCCAAAAAGGCGGCGAGATCGTCGGTTATGAAATCCACATGCGGCTTTTGACCGTGCAGGATTTCCCAATCCTCGCGATGGTCGCGCGTTCCCGATCGTGGAACGACGAGTACAGTTTTCATACCATGTTGATGCGGCACGAGAAGATTGCGTTCGATATCTTCAAACAGCACCGCCCGCGTGGGATCGACGCCGAGCCTCTCGAAGAAGCTTGCATAGACATGCGGATGCGGCTTGGGAATGAGGTCTGCCGCAACGATATCATAGACATCCTCGAAAAGCCCCGCGAGGCCCAGCTGCTCTGCGGTTTTCATCGCATGATCGCGCGAACCGTTGGTCAGGATCAGCCGTCGCCCGGGCAGCGCTGCGATGGCGCGCGCCAGAGCGTGATCGGGATCTATATCGCTGCGGTCGATGTCGTGCACGAATTGCAGATAGACTTCTGGTGAAATGCCATGCTCTTCGATCAACCCGTGCATCGTGGTGCCATAGCGTTGATAATAATATTTTTGCAGCGCGCGGCTGGAAATTCCATCGAGCCCAAACATCTCGCACATGTAATAGGTGATCCGCATATCGATACGCGGCCACAGATCGCAATGGGCGGGATAAAGCGTGTTGTCGAGATCGAAGACCCAGGTGTCGATATGGGCGAAGTGCGCGGTGTCCGCGTCAATGCCCATTCCGGGCTTTTGGTCTGGTTCGGCTCCGCTCACCGTGTGATCAGCGTTCCCGCGCCATGGTCAGTAAGAAGTTCCACGAGAACCGCATGGGGCGATTTGCCATCGAGGATGACGACGCCTTCGACGCCCTGTTCGATAGCATAGATACAGGTCTCGACCTTCGGGATCATCCCTCCGGTAATCGTCCCGTCGGCGATGAGATCGCGGATCTGGCGCACGCTCAGCTCCTTGATCAGCTGCTTGTTCTTGTCGAGAACGCCGGGAACGTCTGTGAGGAACAGGAGGCGTTTGGCCTTCAATGCGCCTGCGATGGCGCCAGCGAACGTGTCCGCATTGACGTTGAATGTTTCGCCATTGGCCCCGGCAGCCACCGGGGCAAGAACCGGAATGAGGTCGCGGCCGAGTACCTGGTCGAGCACGGTCGTGTCCACCTTGGAAGGCTCGCCCACGAATCCGAGATCGACATGCTTTTCGATGTTGGAATCGGGATCTCGGATGGTCCGACTTATTTTTTCGGCAATCACCATATTGCCGTCCTTGCCGCACAGGCCGATGGCGCGGCCGCCCTCGTTGTTGATGAAGCCGACAATCTGCTTGTTGATGGACCCGCACAGGACCATCTCGACGATTTCCACGGTCGCCTTGTCGGTTACGCGCAAACCTGCCGCAAATTCCGATTTGATGTTGAGCTTCTTCAACATATCGCCGATCTGCGGCCCGCCGCCGTGCACGACGACCGGGTTCACGCCCGACTGTTCAAGCAGCACCATGTCGCGCGCGAACTGCCGTGCGACAGCCTCGTCGCCCATGGCATGGCCACCATATTTCACGACAATGATCGACTCGTCGTAGCGCAGCATGTGCGGCAGCGCCTGCATGAGGACTTCGGCGCGTTCCTGCGGCGATATGGCTTGGGTGTCGGTCATGGCGGGTGTTCCGGGTTCTATTCTCGGCGACGTGTTTAAAGGTTTGAGCGTCGGGATCAAAGCCCCTTTTCGCCGACCTGCTGCGCTATCGCTGCCCGCAACTCCGCAATGCCATCCCCCGTTTCAGAGGATGTGAAAATGACCTCGGGATGGGCGGCGGGGTGTTTTTGCAATCCGGCCAGCGTTTCTGCAATCCGGCTTTCCACCTCGCTCTTTTTCACTTCGTCCTTCTTGGTCAGAATGACCTGATAGGATTGCGCGGATTTATCGAGCAGGTTCATCATCTCGTGATCGGACTCCTTGAGCCCGTGGCGGCCGTCGATCAGCACATAAACGCGCGCCAGCGTGGAACGGCCGCGCAGATACTCGTGCATGAGCTTGGTCCAGCCGCTGATCTTCTCCTTGGAGACAGCAGCATAGCCATAGCCGGGCATGTCGACGATCCGCAGCTTTTCTTCGCCGGGCATCCCGCCGATAGCGAAGAAGTTGAGCTGTTGCGTTCTGCCTGGCGTATGCGATGTCCGCGCCAGTGCCTTGCGGCCGGTCAGCGCGTTGAGCAGTGAGGACTTGCCGACATTGGAGCGGCCGGCAAAAGCGAATTCCTGCACGCTTTCGGACGGCAGGTTTCCGGCAGCCGAAGACGCCCAGAAGAATTCGCAGATGCCCGCAAACAGCAGGCGTCCGCGTTCCGCAAAGTCCGGCTTCAGGCCGTCTTCTTCTTGAACAGGCCCGACAGATTGTCCCACAGCTCCACCTTCACACCCTGTTTTTTCATGATGAAATATTGTTGGGTGACAGACAAAAGATTGTTCCACGTCCAGTAGATCACGAGCCCGGCTGGAAACGAACCGAGCATGAAAGTGAAGATGACCGGCATCCAGGCAAACATGCTCTTTTGAACCGGGTCGGTTGGTTCGGGGTTCATCTTCATCTGGATGAACATCGACACGCCCATGATCAGCGGCCAGACGCCGATATGCAGGTAGGGCCCAACCACAGGAATCTGGGTCGGGTCGAACGGCAAAGCGCCGAAAAGGTTGAACATATTCGTGGGATCAGCTGACGACAGATCTTTGATCCAGCCGAAGAACGGCGCGTGGCGCATTTCAATGGTGATGAAGATCACCTTGTAAAGGGCGAAGAAGACCGGGATCTGGATCAAGATCGGCCAGCAGCCCGCTATGGGATTGATTTTTTCGCGCTTGTAAAGCGCCATCATTTCCTGTTGCAGCTTTTGCTTGTCGTTGGCGTAGCGCTCCTGCATGACTTTCATTTCGGGCTGCACACCCTTCATTTTCGCCATGGATTCGTAGCTGCGATTGGCAAGGGGGAAAAACACGCCCTTGATCAGCACTGTAATCACCAGGATGGCGACACCGAAATTGCCGACATATTTGTAGATCCAGTCGATTGCGACAAACAGAGGCTTGGTGATGAAATAGAACCAGCCCCAGTCGATCATCAGATCGAAATTCTTGATGCCATGCTTGACCTGATACCCATCGATGATCTGGCTTTCCTTTGCCCCGGCAAAGATCTGGTGGGTGACATCGACACGAGTCCCAGGCGCAACCGTCTGGACTGGCCCAAGAATATCGGTTTGGTAGCCCGGCTTGGGGGTCGTAGCGCCCGCGACTGAAAAGCGGCCTTCAAACGTCGTGGACTGCTCCGGGATTATGGCCGTCGCCCAATACTTGTCGGTAATGCCTATCCATCCGCCCGCGCCCTTCATCGTCCGGGCGCCATCCTTTTCCTTCACGATCCCGTCATAGGTGATTTCCTGGACTTTGGAATCGCCGATCACACCGATAAGACCCTCATGCAAAACATAAAAGCCATCAGTCTTTGGCTTTCCAATCCGGTGCACGAGCGAATAGGAATGCAGCACTGCGGGCGAGTCTGTCTTGTTTTCAACGCTGTCTTTTACAGTGAAGAGGAACTTGTCATCGACCGAGAAACTGCGCGTGAACAATAACCCCTGGCCATTGTCCCAGGTGAGGGTGAGCGGCTTGTCCACGCCCAGCGCCGAACCCGTGCTTGTCCAGATCGTGTCAGGCTTGGGGAGCGTGAGTTTTGCATCGGCGGAGACAAAGCCAGTCTCCACATAGTATGGCTCTGCCGAACCGGTCGGTGAAAGCAGATGAATGATGTCGCTATCAGGCTTTATGGTCTCCCGATAAGCTTTCAGGCTGATATCATCAATCTTTCCACCTTTCAGCGAGATTGAACCCGCCAGGGCAGGTGTGTCGATCCGGATACGCGGGCTTGCCGCCAGTGCGATTTTCCGGTCGACGATAACAGGCGCAACCGGGGCTGCTCCGGGAACCAGCGTGCCAGGTGCTGCCGGAGCCGCTGTTCCCGGTTGAACGGCAGGCGCAGTCGTTGCGCCTGGGGCGGGAATTTGGGCTGCGGAGTTTGCGGGATTGGGTTGGGTGGCCTGTTGCGCCGGTGTTGAAACCGGGACGACCGGCTTTGGCGGGGGCCCAAAGTAAAATTGCCAGCCGACAATGACGAGCAAGGACAGACCCATGGCAAGGAAAAGATTTTTTTGGTCGTCTCTCATAATCCCAATGCCTGTTCCGATCTGTACCAGGATTGCACCGCGTGGCGCACCGCTGCCCGGTCGACTTTACGTTCGTGTTTGCGAAGCCTTACGTCCAAGTTTCGCGTTGATTTCCGCGACGGCCCTTTCGACATCGGTCACCAGATCCGCGAAGGGGCGAGCCAGCGCCATGCGCTGCGCAACGATGACATAGTCGTATCCGGGGCTGGCGTCCATTGCCTGCGCCTGTCTCACCACTTCACGCAACCGCCGCCTGATACGATTGCGTTCAACCGAATTGCCAGTCTTCTTGGTGACGGTGAAGCCGAAGCGCGGCGATTGGATAACGGCATCGGGACCGCGGACGGTGGCCTGCAAGGCAAAGGCCGGCGTGAAAAATCGCCGGCCCTTCGCTACCCTCAGAAACTCGGCCCTTTTCTTGAGCCGGCCAAGTATATTTATCCGCCCAGGTATCTTTAACCCACCTGGTACTTTCGCCGGGTTAGGGTTGCTCGATGTCCCGGCGCTGGATGGACCCGCGCTGTGCATCTTCCCCGCTCCCGTGAAAGAAACAGTTGTGCTCAGGCCGACAAGCGCTTGCGGCCACGTGCGCGCCGTGCGGCAATGACCTTGCGGCCGCCAACGGTGGCCATGCGCGAACGGAAGCCATGACGGCGTTTCCGCACGAGCTTGCTTGGCTGATAAGTGCGTTTCACTTGATTCACTCCGATTAATTGGCGTCGCCTGCTAGGCCGGCGAGCCGATAGCTGATTTACAAGGATAAACCGGTCTGCCCGCGCCATTTTTGCGTTCAAACCGGGCGGTCGGCCCGGGGAAACACAAAGTCTGGCCCGGCCACACCGGTACAGGTGGCGCACGGCCACCGGAATTGTGCGGCGCTTATAAGGGGTTTATCCTGCCCAAGTCAATGCGAACGCAGCGCCGAAAAACCAGCTCCATATCGTAATTTCAGGCTTGTTTGAAATATAATTTGGAGCTGCGGCTGGGGCATTCCGCCTGACCGTTCTGCAACGCAGAGTCGCCTTTAACAAAAGTCGTTGCAACACATATATTTGTGGCAGAATTTTCGACAATGTACCGCTTTGGCTGTGGACGTGCGTCTTTACGTGGGTATTGTGATGTGCCGGGCCAGCCTCTGCATACGAGTTGGCTGTCTTTGGTCAACCCCCGACGCAAGCCTCGGTAGTAATGTCTACCTGGGGTGACTATAAATTGAAGGCGCGCCGGAACTGATCGCCGGAGCACACAGATCGTCGGTACGCATCAAAACGATTGTGTCCGAGGGAAGGAAATTGGGGCTCACCATGACACTCCGGAAATTACTGATAAGATTCCGCCTTCTCGGGGTAGCCCTTGCCTGGAGTGCCGGCTCGGGTGCTTACGCGCGCGAGTTCAGGGCCGCGGACAATCAGGTCGCCGATTATCCGACCGTTCAGGCCATCGAATATATGAACAAGCTTTTGATTGAACGCACAGGGGGGCGTCACAGCGTAAAGGTGTTCCACTCGGCCCAATTGGGCGAGGAAAATGAAACAATCGCTCAGACACGATCAGGTGCGATCGATATCAACCGCATCAATGCGGCGCCCTTGACGCAATTGGTGCCTGATCTCGGCGCCCTGACGATACCCTTCCTTTTCAAGTCCATCAGTCATCAGCATCGGGTACTTGACGGACAGGTGGGCGATGAAATCCTGGCGCGGCTGGAAAGCTATGGATTTGTTGGTCTGGCATTTTACGATTCTGGCGCCCGCTCGCTGTACACGACAACCCCTGTCCGGAACCTGGCGGATATGAAAAATCTCCGCATTCGCGTACAGCAATCCGAACTGGCGGAAAAAATGGTGCGGGCCATGGGCGCGATTCCGATCGTTATCTCCTATGGTCAGGTGCTGACCAGCCTGACTTCAAAATTGGTAAACGGTGCAGAGAACAATTGGCCATCCTATGTAACAACCAATCATTTCAAGGCCGCAAAATATTATATACTGACCGAACACACGATGGCGCCCGAAATACTCGTTATGTCCAAACATGCCTGGGTTTCGCTGGACGAAGCGGATCGCCGGACTTTTAAAACAGCGGCAAAGGATTCTGCAATGTATATGCGCACCCAATGGCAGGCATGGGAGGAGCGCTCCCGCCAGCAAGCCATCAGCGAAGGCAGTACTGTTGTCAGCGATTTTGAGCGGCAGCCGTTTGTTGACGCCATGGCCTCAATTCACACGGAGGCTGAGACGGACCCTCGTATGGGGCGGTTGATAAAGCTCATACGTGAGGCGCCTTGACCGATGAATGATGACGTCAGCGGACCAACCCGTAGCGATCCGGGCATGCTCGGGCTCGGAAGCCTGTTGCGCAAGTTGCCCATACGCTGGCGGATTCTTTCGATTGCCGCGTTGAACACCGCGGTCGTCTTGCTTCTAACGCTACTGATACTGGATGGCGCCACCCAACTCAAGAACGCCTGGGGTGAATTGATCCAGGTCCGCCGTTCCGAGCAATTGCTGAGCGCGATTGAAGCGGAATCGGGCAGACTGCAGAGCCTTATCCATCGCTATTTTACGCAGCCTGCACCTGACGTACTCGAAGAAATAGAGCGCCGCCGGCGCGCCTTGTCTGGGATGCTGACGACCAGCGGCAGTATCGATCCCTCACTCACCGAACCCATCAAGCAGCTTGCCACCAATACAGAACGGCTCGTCGCGGGCTTTGATGATTTGCGAAAGGCACGCGTTGAAATTTCGGAGACCTATGAAAATCAGGTGCTGAAGACTGCGCGGGAAATCTCCGGTCTGTACTCCATCATTGAAAGCACACTTCTAGGAACAGACGCACTGGTCAAGCCGCCGCTTGGGCGCTCACGAGAGGCTTTTTCGGCTTCACTGGTTGCTGCCAATGCCTATTACCTGTCCCATTCGGCCAATGCAGCCCAGGAGGCTTTCAACGGCCTTGACATGATCGAGCGCACATTGCCGGTCATGCTGGATCTGGCAGCAAATGATCTGCAACGCGCGGCCTTGGGCGCCCTGCGTCAACGAATTTCGGAATTCCGCGCAAGCATGCAGAAGCTGACGGAATTATTCGACCGTCAGGCAATTCTACTGCGCGACAGCGTGGATCGGAGCCAGACCGAAATGACCGCGACGACGACGGCGCTGACCGAACGGATTCGCAAGACCGAAGCGCAAGTGCAGGGACAATTGAATACAACTCTGAACGACGTTTATGCAAAGATCGCTATCATCGCTATCGCATTTTTGGCGATCATCGCCCTGTTCGGAACTGCGATTGCGCGCACGGTAAGCTTGCCGCTGACAGACATGATGAATTGCATGCGCGCTATTGTACGGGGCAAGCTCGATGCGAAAGTTCAGGGCGGTGATGCGCGCGATGAACTGGGCGCGATGGCTCGATCGATTGAGGTTTTCCGTCAGAATGCAATTGCAAAATTGCGCACGGAAGACGACCTTCGCGCAGCCAAGGACAGCGCCGAATCCGCACTTGTCAATTTGCGTGAGGCCCAGAAGAGCCTGATTGAAGCAGAGAAACTGGCCGCGCTCGGTGGGTTGGTCGCCGGCGTGGCGCATGAAGTGAATAACCCCGTTGGCATCAGCCTGACGGTCGCCTCCACGCTGGCGCGCCGATGCGAGGATTTTGCGCGGGATGTGGCGTCAGGAGATCTGCGGCGCTCTCGCCTGATGGAATTTGTCGAATCGACCCGGGACGCATCGCAACAATTGACAACGAACCTGCATCGCGCCGGTGAATTGATACAATCCTTCAAACAGGTCGCAGTTGATCGCAGCCACGCGGAACGACGAAGTTTCGATTTGCGCGAAGCCACAGAGCAGATCGTCGCCAGCTTGCGTCCCGGACTTGCGACCAAGCAACTCAATCTGGTTCTCGATTTCACCCCCGGTATTGAAATGGACTCCTATCCTGGCCCCTATGGCCAGATCCTGACGAACCTGTTCATCAATTCTGTAACGCACGGCTTTCGAGACGGTCGCAAAGGCACGATTGAAATAAGGACCATCCCCCGCGGCCCCGACCATGTCTTGATAGACTATTCAGACAATGGCACGGGAATGTCTGAGGATGTGCGCACTCATGCATTCGATCCCTTCTTCACGACCTTGCGCGGCCAGGGCGGAACCGGCCTTGGGCTTCACATTGTCTACAACATTGTAACCCAGAATCTCGGCGGTAAAATTGAACTCAGGAGTAGCGAAAGTGGAGGCACACGGTTCCTGATCACTTTGCCCCGGACAGTGAAGAACCTGCTGCCGGACGATGCACGAAACAAGAAGGATTAAGCATGGCCGACTCAGATGACGTGATCCGGTTCGCGGAAGAGGATGGTCCGGCGCCCCGGCCAGACAAGACCTGGAAGGTTGCGATTATCGACGACGACCCGGCCGTTCATGAGGGAACGAGATACGCGTTATCCGACTACAGATTGATGAATCAGGGGATTGAACTTCTCTCTGCCTTTTCTGCAAAGGAGGGGCGTGCGCTGATGCAGGCCAATCCTGATATCGCAGTCGTTTTGCTCGATGTGGTCATGGAATCTGATTCGGCCGGGCTGGATCTCGTCACCGTCATACGAAAGCAACTCAAGAACGATATGGTGCGTATCATCTTGCGAACAGGACAGCCCGGACAGGCGCCTGAACGAAGCATCATCATCGATTACGACATCAATGATTATAAAGCAAAAACAGAATTGACGGCGGACCGCCTCTTCACAGCCATTACCGCAGCGCTGCGCAGCTACCAGCAATTGCAGAAGATGGCAGAAACCCGGCGCGGACTGGAAATAATCGTCGACGCAGCTTCGACATTATTCGATTTCAAATCGATGCAGAAACTTGCAGAAGGCGTGTTGACACAGCTTACTTCGCTTCTCGCCGCTGACTGCATGGGAATGCTTGTTCTGCGTGATGAAAATCAGCAACCGCAGGGCTTCTCGATTTTGGCCGCGTCTGGATGTTACGCCAAATCTGTGACGCCGGCTGCGCCCGGGGGATTGGACGAAACTGTCCGCGCTCTGATCCAGCGCGCCTTTCAACGTCGTCTGACAGAATTCAGCGACGATAAATCGGCGGTCTATATCAACACATCCGGCGGCAGCGAAGTCATCGTCATTCTCCAAGTGAAGAAGACATTGTCAGAGACAGATCGCGCACTCGTGGAAATATTTTGTGGAAGATTGTCGACAGCCTTCGACAATGTCGTGCTTTACGAACAACTGCAGAATGCAAACAGTTCACTTGAACGGCGTGTCGCACAACGGACCCGAGAGCTTACCATGGCAAATGCCCGTTTGCAGGCCCAATGGCTTCGTGCCCGCCGCGCCAACGCATTCCAGAGCGAAGTTCTGGGGATGGTGGCTCATGACATTCGCAATCCACTCGGAGTAATTCTCGGCAGAACGGAGATTGTCAACGAGCTGCTCGCCAAGCCCGAGTACAAGGGTGAATTATTGTCAGCGCAAATTACCCACATACGGGACAGTGCGCAGCGTCTTACAGGCATGGTCACCGAACTGATTTCAAGCGCTATGACTGATGACGACGATATCAGCTTGCGATGTGAAGACGTCGACATCGGCTCTTTGGCAAAGGATGTTGTAGAAGCAAATCGGCCGCTCTCCGATCGCAAGGGCCAGATTATAGCCGTGAAGGCCGACGCCGGTTTGATCGTGCATTGCGATATCGATCGTATGCGAGACGCATTCGATAATCTGGTGAGCAATGCCATCAAGTACAGCGTGCAAGGTGGGGCCATTGATGTCGAAATAACAGGTGAAGGCAGTGAAGTGATGCTTCGCGTTCGCGATAGCGGCCCTGGCCTGCTTCCAGATGACAAGACGCGGCTGTTCGGTCGCTTCCAGCGCCTTTCAGCTCAGCCGACTGGCGGGGAGCCCTCCACCGGATTGGGCCTGGCGATTGCAAAGCGGATTGTCGAGCTGCATGCAGGCGCCATTAGTGCTGAATCGGCTGGACCTGGCCACGGATCGACGTTTTCGATCAAACTCAAATCAGCAAATTCCGGTATGGCCCGATGAGCGAAGTACAGCATATTTTTGTAGTCGATGACGAAGCGGACGCCCGCGACATGGTGGGCGATTACCTGCGCATGCATGGCTTCAAGGTGACGCTCTGCAATGGCGGCTCGCAATTGCGCGAGGAGTTGCGCAAACAGACGCCTGATCTCATTGTTCTGGATCTCAATATGCCAGAAGAAGACGGCCTTTCGATTACAAGATACCTGAAGGATCAGTATCGAATTCCCGTGATCATGTTGACAGCAAGTGCGAGCACTATCGATCGAGTTGTTGGCCTTGAACTCGGTGCTGATGATTATCTGGCAAAGCCATGCGAATTGCGTGAGCTTCTCGCGCGGATACGTTCGGTCCTTCGCCGCCTCAAGTTTTCACCGGCGCGTGTCGCGGAACGGCGGCTCGCGTCCATCGTCTCTTTCGATTTTGTTGGTTTCAGTCGCTTTATACAGGAAGACGAAACGGCAACGCTGGCAGCGCTTGACGCCATTTTCGGCGAAATCATAACGCCAAGCCTTTTGCAATATCGAGGCACTCTTTTCAAAATGCTCGGTGATGGCGCGCTGGTTGAATTCGCCAGTGTGGTTGATTCCGTTGAATGGTCAGTCTGGTTCCAGACCATCATGGCGCCTCATCCCCGAACTGTGCTGCCCTTCGGCAAGATCGTTTTTCGAGTCGGCATTGCCGTGGGTGATGTCGTCTTGAATCAAAATGATCGCGCCGGAGAAGGCGTCACGTTGGCCGTGCGCGTGCAGGAAACCGCAACACCAGGCGCGGTGTCGATTTCCGATCAAGCCTATCAATTCGTTCGGGGCCGGACATCGGTGCGCTTCAATGATGGCGGCGAGCGGCAACTTAAGAACATCATCACGCCGATGCGTGTCTGGATTTGGGCGCCACCCGGAGATGAAGGGGCATGACACTGTTTGCCAGACTGCATGCGAAAGCCTGTTTTACAGGCGTTATTGTGTTAGTCCTGTCTTTGATGGGCCTTCATCCAGTCATGGCTGCTACTGAAATTCATTGGTGGCATGCGATGACAGATGCCAACAAGAGTGCAGTCGAGGAACTCGCGCACAATTTTAATGCCTCGCAAACCGAATTTATAATAGTGCCCACGGCGAAGGGCTCCTATCCTCAGACCATGAATGCGGGTCTGGCTGCCTTTGAATCAGGCAATGCACCGCACATTCTGCAGGTTGTTGAAGTTGGCACAGCCACGATGATGAACGCCCAGGGCGCCATCAAACCAGTGCACCAATTGATGCGCGACGCCAACCAGTACTTTGATCCGAAGAGCTACCTGCCCGCCATAACTGGATATTATTCGACGGCGAGCGGAGAGATGTTATCATTCCCGTTCAACTCCTCTTCAGCGGTCATGTGGTTGAACGCAGATATACTTGTGCGCGCTGGACTGGAGAATGCGCCTCTCGAAACCTGGCAGCAGGTCTTTGATGCCGCCCGGAAACTGCAGGCAGGTCTCAGTCCCGGCTGTGGCTTCTCGACGGCCTGGCTAACATGGATCATGGTCGAGCAATTTTCGGCATGGCACAATTATCCTATTGCGACAAAGGTAAATGGGATCGACGGGCTGGATACAATGTTGAAGACGAATTCTCCACTTCACGTAAGGCATATTGCGCAGCTATCGGACCTTCAGAAAAACAAGATATTTGACTATTCAGGACGCAATGATGAAGGTGAAAACCGCTTCGTTTCAGGCGAGTGTCCCATTCTCATCAGCTCTTCAGGCTTTTATGGAAAGGTGAAGGCTCTCGCGAAGTTCAAGTTTCGTTCAGCCCCGATGCCCTATTATCCCGATGTGGCAGGAGCGCCGCAGAATTCACTCATTGGCGGCGCTTCGCTATGGGTGATGCGGGGGAAAACACCACATGAATATCGAGGCGTTGCAAAATTTTTCGCGTTCGTTTCTGGAACCGAACGGCAGGCCTGGCTGCACCAGCAATTGGGTTACCTTCCGGTTACGCGAGCCGCATATGAGACAACCAGAGCATCCAGTTTCTACAAGACGAATCCGTTTCATGAAATGCCGCTGTTATCACTGACGCGCAAGCCGCCAACAGAAAATTCACGCGGAGTGCGCCTTGGCGACATGGTAGATTTGCGGAACATCTGGGCTGAAGAAATAGAAGCGACACTGGAGCGCCGCAAATCGGCTCAAGCGGCGATGGATGATGCTGTAAGAAGAGGCAATGAAGTCTTGCGCGCCTTCGAAAGAAGGGCCGATTGATGCGAGCCTACTCGATTGATCGCAGAGCCTTCCTGAAGCGCAGCCTGGTTGCGTTGACGGCAATAGCGACTAGCGGATTGTTGTCAGGGCAGGCAATGGCTGTTGTGCGCCAATTACGGGCCGGTGATATCCGGGACATTGATTACCCGACGGTGCAGGCGCTGTTTTTTATCGACCGGATGATGCGCAAATCGACGGGGTCAGATACGCGTGTGGGAATCTTCGCAAATGCGCAATTGGGAGACGAGCGCGAGGTCATCGAACAATTGCGGCTGGGCATTGTCGATATGGCGCGTGTTCATGTTGCGCCGCTTTCGAAGGTGCTACCGGAGCTTTCCGCTTTGATGACGCCATTTATTTTCAGATCGGATATTCATCTTCGAAATGTCATAGACGGGCCTTTGGGGCGCGATATGCTTGAAGCCCTTCGGCCAGCAGGATTCGTTGGATTGACCTTTCTGGATGGCGGGCCGCGCTATATTTACAATCGTATTCGCCCAATTCATTCGCCTGGCGATCTTGCAGGTTTGCGGCTCAATTGTGAGCAATCGGAGCTGAGCTGGAATATTTTGGCCGCTCTATCCGCC
>CAMDKB010000067.1 GCA_945901195.1 Rhizobium sp. Q54 | reverse complement strand
TGATCCTAGCCTTTCCTGACAAAGAACACGGGATATTCGGGATGGAACGTCGAAACATCATGATCACAGGCGCGGCCCGTGGTCTGGGACATGAGATGACTGACGCGCTGCTGGCCGCAGGGCACAATGTTCTGGCGATAGATCGCGATGCATTTACCATCGAATCCTTTGAGCCCGGAGCCGGCAAGTTAGAAACCTTGGCGATTGATCTAACGCATCCCGAAGCTGCTGCTATGGCATTGGAAAGCTACCAGTCCCGCTTTGGCAGCATAGAGGTGCTGATCAATTGCGCCGGCATCGGGCAAGAGACAATCAGCCCGCACTTTATGACCGAACCTGTGAAATTCTGGACTGTTGCTGACACGGACTGGGATCGTATTTTTGCTGTGAATATTCGTGCTTCCTTTCGTCTGTGCCGCGCTGTCGCGCCCTTAATGATCAAAGCCGGATGGGGACGAATTATCAACGTGACGACCAGTCTGGAAACAATGATCCGCCCGGGCATGGCGCCCTATGGTCCCTCAAAGGCAGCGTTTGAAGCCCTTTCCGCCATCATGGCCAGAGATCTTGAGGGAACTGGGGTCACTGCAAATGTGCTGGTTCCTGGCGGCCCGGCCAACACACGCATGATGCCCAATGTCCCCGAACCACAGCGCGCCCTACTTGTACAACCTGATTTAATGCGCGCACCCATTGTTTGGCTCGTATCAAGTGCAAGCGACGGCATCAACGGCAGGCGCTTCAGGGCAAGCGCGTGGGATGCCGGCAGGCCCGGTCACGAAGCCGCAGTGCTTGCGGGGGCGCCTGCGGCCTGGTCCGGAATCGCCGGTGGCGCAGCCGTCGTCGCGGGTCGTTAACAGGGAGAGCAAGCAGATGGTTCTTTCGATCTTAATCCGCATGTCTTGTGGACTTCTGTTGGCGGGAACGCTGGGGCCCACTGCCTTTGCACAAGTGTATCCGGACAAGCCGATACAAATGTACGTCGGCTTCCCTGCCGGGGGCGGCGCGGATATTATCGCTCGGTTTTACACAAGCCGGTTGTCGACTGTTTTGAAGCAACAGGTGCTCGTCCAGAACCGAACCGGCGCAAACGGCAATATAGCTGCTGAAGCTGTCGCGCGCGCAAAGCCTGATGGCTATACACTCTTGTTCGGGCCGAGTGCGTTGATGGCGGGAGGCAAGTTTCTCTACAAGCACATGCCGGTGAATCCGATAACCGATTACACCATGATTGCTCCACTGAATGAACTGGGCTTTACCGCTGTTGTAAGAAAGGACTCGCCGATCAATTCAGTTCAGGAATTGAAAGCCTATGTGCAGCAGAAATCAAACGCGACTTACGGAACCAGCAATTCTATGTCCCAGGCGTCCGCTTTGCTTTTTCTTTACCAGGGCAAGCTCAATGCAACAGCTGTTCCGTACAAGGCCACAGCTGACGCGATCCGCGACATGAACAGTGGTGACATAGACTTCATGTATTCTGACGGCCCCTTTGCGGTCGCGCAAGCTGCAGCCGGACAACTCAAGATGCTTGCTGTCACGACAACTTACCGCGCGCCTGGCGCGGAAAACGTGCCTACAATGCGCGAGTCCGGTTTCCCGGACTATGAAATTACGGGCTGGTTCATGGCTGTCGCACCGGCCAAGACACCAGACGCAATTGTTACGACCTTGAATGACGCCTTTACAATCATCGCCAAAACGGACGATGCGAAGCAATTTTTCGGCAAGCTGGGGTCGATCCCTCTTTTGGATACGCCAGCGGGCGCCTCAAGAAAGCTTGTGGAAGATACAGAACGCTGGCGCCTCATCGCTGAAGCCGGGAATATCCAGCCGCAGTGAGCGGCGCGGGCAGTGTATCACGCCGCCACTCTCTCGCTGCGAACATGGGCCAGCGCATCCCTCAGCACCTCAAGCCCTGCGCCACGTTTGGGCGCTTCTGTCGCCAGATGCCGCCGCCACAGGCGCGCGCCGGGCTGGCCTGCGAACAGGCCGAGAAGATGCCGTGTGATGTCGTGCAGGCGAATGCCCTGCGCCAATTGCGCGGCGATATAGGGTTCATAGGCTTCCAGTGCGGCATAAAGATCAGCGAAGGGCGCGGGTTCGCCAAACAGGACGGGATCAACATTCAGCAACAGGCCGGGATTGTTATAGGCCGCACGGCCCATCATCACGCCGTCGATATGGGTAAGCTGGGCCTGCGTTTCTTCCATGGTCGCGATGCCACCGTTGATGGCGATGGGCGTTGCTGGAAAATCGCGCTTGAGCGCATACACGAGATCATAATCCAGCGGCGGAATATCGCGGTTTTCCTTCGGTGAAAGGCCCTGCAACCAGGCCTTGCGCGCGTGGACCATGAGCGCATCCGCGCCTGCCGCCACAACGGCCTGCGCCATTGCCCAAAGGGCCTCACGCGGCTCCTGATCATCGACGGCGATGCGGCATTTGACCGTCACGGGAATCCTGACCGACGCTTTCATCGCCGCAACGCATTCGGCCACAAGTTGCGGCTCGCGCATAAGGCAAGCCCCGAACGCGCCGTTCTGCACCCGGTCTGACGGGCAGCCGCAGTTCAGGTTGATCTCGGCATAGCCATAGTCTTCCGCAATGCGCGCGCATTGCGCCAGCGCGCCGGGCTCACTGCCGCCGAGCTGGACCGCTACGGGCTGTTCGAACACATCAAATCGGAGCAGGCGTTCACGCGGGCCATAGATGATCGCACCCGTGGTCACCATCTCCGTATAGAGCCGCGTTCGGCGCGTGAGCAGGCGATGGAAAAACCGGCAGTGCCGGTCAGTCCAGTCCATCATGGGAGCGATGGTGAAGCGCCACGCCGCGTCGAAATCTGTTGAACTCTCGCGCATCTCAAACCCATGCCAATTTGATGCAGGAGGCGCAAGGTTGATATTTAATACATAAAAATTTTGTAATTTATGATATTTTCTTTCCAAAATTGTTATTTGAGTGATATTGGAGGCTTCCGAAAAAGGCGCTACTGACACGACCATGCTTCAAATCATATCTGCGAACCGCCTCACCGATGGGCGTATTGTCTTCCGCAAAGCGCCTGGCATCTGGGTGGGCGATATCGCGTCCGCGGCCCAATGCGCAACAAAGGAAGAGGCCGCAGCGGCGCTGGACTCTGCCAAGGCAGATTTTGTGGCCAACCTTGTGATCGAGGTCGAGGCCATCGAGATGAAGGATGGTCCTGCAGGACTTGTGCCCGTGACTAACCGCGACAGGATTCGCGTGGCTGGCGGCCCCACCATCGCTGTTTCAACGCCGCCCGCCCCGACCGCAATCAAGAGCGAGCAAGACGATGTATCGATATGATGAATTCGACGCCGGCTTTGTCGCCGAGCGTGTCGCTCAATTCCGTGATCAGGTCGCCCGGCGTCTGAGCGGCGACATTACCGAAGAGCAGTTCCGACCGCACCGGCTGATGAACGGGCTGTATCTGCAATTGCATGCCTATATGCTGCGTGTGGCCGTGCCCTATGGCACGCTCAGCGGCAAACAGATGCACATGCTCGCGCATGTTGCGCGCAAGTATGACCGCGGCTACGGCCACTTCACCACGCGCCAGAATATTCAGTACAATTGGCCGACCTTGAAAGACACGCCGGATATTCTCGCCGATCTTGCAACTGTCGAGATGCACGCGATCCAGACTTCAGGAAATTGCATCCGCAATGTCACGGCCGATCATTTTGCAGGCGCGGCGGCGGACGAAATTGAAGATCCCCGCCCCTATGCGGAAATTCTGCGGCAATGGTCATCCGTGCATCCCGAATTCACCTTCCTGCCGCGCAAGTTCAAGATCGCAGTGACGGGCGCGCCGAAGGACCGCGCAGCCATTCAGGTTCACGATATCGGCTATCATATCGTGCGTAACGAGCAGGGCGAGATGGGCTTTGCGGTTTATGTTGGCGGCGGACAGGGGCGTACACCCATGATCGCACGCAAACTGCGCGATTTCCTGCCGAAGAAGGATTTGCTCGCCTACACGCAGGCCGTCATGCGCGTTTATAATCTGGAAGGACGCCGCGACAACAAATACAAGGCCCGTATCAAGATCCTTGTGCACGAAATGGGGCCCGAGGAAATGCGCGTAGCGGTGGAGGCCGAATTTGCTGCGCTGGGCAGCGAGACCCTTTCGCTGCCACAGGCGGAAATCGAGCGCATCCAGACCTATTTCGCATTGCCCGCGTTTGCAGACAAGCCAGAAAAATCAGCGAAAATTGAAGCTCGCCGGCAGACTGATCCGCAGCTTGCCGCGTTCATAGCCACCAACGTCGCTCCGCACAAGCGCGCGGGGTATGGCATCGTCACGATCTCGCTCAAGCCCATCGGTGGCATACCTGGTGATGCAACAGCCGATCAAATGGACGCGGTTGCCGAATTGGCGAAGACCTATTCACAGGATGAAATCCGCGTCTCGCATGAGCAGAATCTTGTGCTGCCACATGTGGCGCTCGACGATATTCCTGCAGTTTATGACGAACTTGTGCGCCAGAAGCTTGCCACGGCCAATGCCGGCTTGATCACTGACATCATCGCTTGCCCGGGCATGGACTATTGCGCGCTGGCGACAGCCCGCTCCATCCCCATCGCACAGAGCATTTCCGAGCGCTTCGGCGAAACGAAACGAAGTGCGGATATTGGCGAACTCAAGATCAAGATTTCCGGCTGCATCAACGCCTGCGGCCATCATCATGTCGGCCATATCGGCATACTCGGTCTGGAGCGCAAGGGCGTTGAAACCTATCAGATCACGCTGGGTGGCTCGGGCGATGAAACCTGTTCGATCGGAGACATCACCGGCCCCGGTTTCTCCACCGATCAGGTTACGGATGCGGTGGAGACCATTGTCGAAACCTATATGACGCTGCGCACCAGCAAGGATGAAAACTTTCTGGCAGCCTATCGCCGTCTTGGCATGAAGCCTTTCAAGCAGGCGCTCTATGAACGCGATACCGGAGCCTCGATCTGACCATGACCTTTTTCAAGAACGGGGCTTTTGTTGAAGACAATTGGCGGCATATCGAGGAAGGGGAAGATGCGCCGCCGGCGGGCCACGTGATCCTGCCGCTCGACTGGTGGAAGGCCGAGCGGGCCGTGTATGAGGGTTCCAATGCGCCCCTCGGCGTGAAGATCGAACCCGGAACCGATATTTCGGAATATGCCGAAGACATTTCGCGATTCAGTGTCATCGCGCTCGTCTTCCCCAAATATAATGATGGCCGCGCCTTCTCGACGGCGCAATTGCTGCGCACCCGCTATGGCTTCACGGGAGAAATCAGGGCGGTTGGTGAAGTGCTGATCGACCAGATCGCGATGATGGAACGCTGCGGTTTCGATGCCTTCGAAATCAACAATGCGCCGACAGAAAAAGCCCTGCGCACCGGGGCCTATACACGCTTTACGCACTTCTATCAGCCTGCCCTGACCAAGGAAGCGCCTGCCGGGACCCGGCCATGGCTGCGCAAGTCCAGCTGAAACCGTTGGCAATAGAAAAAGTCAGGCGAAAAATTCACCTATTTCAACCGGTCTAGCTTTCCGCGCAAGCCTGCGGGTTTGAATCCGGGGCAGTCCTTTTTCCGTATCCGCACGATGGCCGCTTTCACCATCAATCATGGCTTCAAGAATATAGCGAAGCCCCTCAAGCACTGGCATGTCGCGATGCGAGATCGCATTGCCAAGGGCATCCCAAGCATCGTCATCTGCCTCTGCCGCGAATTGTTTCACCAGTTGAGACGTATAGGCGCCCGCATTCATCTCGTGAGCTCGTGCCAACAAACTGACGCGTGCGTGAAACTCCGAACCCAGTGAAAGAAGGGCTGCAGCGGCAACAGCCTGATGCTAACACGTGCGAATGATTTCAGAACGTAGCATTGCGCCCTCCCAAATTGTGATGCGTCTCCCCCTCGCATTCTGTTCAGTTATTCACTGAACAGGTTCTGCGCGACCACCTGTGGTTTTGATAAACACGAATCGGGACAAGAATATGACGCTCGCAAGTGCGAAAGGCGGTTGCGCTCCTGATCAGCCCCCGTCAGCTGTATGGCCAGCTGCAATTATACCCGCAATGCCCGCGGCTTCGTCATTGTCCGACGTGTCGCCAGAAATTCCAACGGCGCCGATAATCTTCTTTTCATTGTCGCGGATCAGCACACCACCGCCAACTGGAAGAATGCCGCCATCGGCCAGATGCGCTGCAGCGGCCATAAAATGGGGTCTTTCAATGGCGATTTTCTCGATGCGCTTCGAACCTGCACCCCATGCAACGGCGCCCCAGGCCTTGCCGAACGCCACTTTCCAGCGCATCAGGCTTGTCCCGTCTTCCGACGCGCCGGCCTTCAGCGAACCGCGGCCGTCCAGCACCACGATGGCAATATTATTATATTTATTGTCCCGGGCATGTTTAAGGGCGGTGGCGACGATGGTCTGGGCTGCAGCTAATGTGAGTTCGGTCATGTGAGACTCCTTTTGGTTCGTTAACGCTAACGATGCACCGGACTTCTCCCATGCGGCAGTGCGCTTGTCTATTTTGCGTTGCAGGAAAACCGGGCGGTCCATTTCGGCCTCACGGGCCGATATCCGTGTAAACGCAAATAAAATGGTTCCCGCTTTTCGCGAATTGTAGCCAGGCAAGGCCGGGGGGTCAGAAAGACTGTGTTAAACGTGTGAAAAAAATTAAGGCATTTCTCTGATATACTTAGGCTTACAGGGCTACAATCTCGCTCAATAGATGTTTGACGGCAAGTCAATTTCATGTATCCTTTCGGCATCGTCGAGCCATGCTCTGCGATCTCGGGAGAACATCTGCTGTGGCGAGGCGGGCCTGGCTGATAAGTTTTTTCGCGACGCTTCGGACCTTGGATCTATCTGATAATATATCAGGAGGTAATTATGAACGATGAGCAAGCGAAAATTCAGCAGGAGCTGAGTGAAATCCAGTCAGAGCTGAACACTACAGGTATGTCACGCCGTAAATTTCTTGACCGACTAAAGGGAGTTGGCCTTGGCTTCGGGGCTGTCACCGTTGTCGGCACCGGCGCTGCGCAGGCGCACACGAGTGAAGGCGCTGTCGGTCTGAAGACGACAAATGCCGCTCTCGGCAAGGTCGTCGAAGACGAGCCGCAGGCGGCTGCTGAAGTCGAGGGCGAGCAAAACCAGCAGGAAGCACAATACTACTATCGCCGGCGCTTCTATCGTCCGCGGTATTATTATCGCCCTTATCGCCGGTTCTACTACCGTCGGCCTATCTATCGCCGCCGTTATTTCTATTGAGAAATGGCGTGGGGTCTGGGCGTCAGTATTTCAGGCCCCGCGTGATTTCGGCCAGAATGGCCCGTCTGCAATGTGCGGGCGGGCCTTTTTGATTCAGTCTGTTGACGCGATGGAATAACGGGTGAGTTTGAAATGCCGAATCTTGAACTGTCGCAACATATGCCGATCAAGGTTCAGGACGGACCCCAGGACGCCAGTGGCAATCCTGTATTCAATTTCATCTTGTTGAAACTCGCCTCGCGCTGCAATATCGCCTGCACCTATTGCTATTGGTTCCGCGACGCGGAGGTCTACAATAAGCCAGCCGTTCTCACGATTGAGGCGGAGGATGCTTTCTGCCAGAAGCTGGAAGATCATATCCGCGAGAACGATCTAGATGAATTCATCATCGTGTTTCACGGTGGCGAACCCTTGCTGTATCCCAAGCACAGGTTCGTCAAGCTGCTTCAAAAATTCAACGGCATCGAAGAGCGCACCGGCGCCACGATCGTGCGCGGGGTCAGCACCAACGCTCTCCTGATCGATGATGAATACGCCGAAATCCTCGCCAAGTATGAGGTGAATCCGAGCGTCAGCATCGACGGTCCGGCTGAAATTCACGACAAACACCGCATCGACTTCAAGGGCAAGGGAACGCATGCCGATACGGTCAAAGGCATAGCAAACCTGCGCAAGGCCGGGCTGGAACCTGGCATCATTGCGGTCTGTAATCCCGACACTGATCCAGAAAAGCTCGTCGATTACATTGTAAAAGAACTAGGCATCAAGGAATTCGATATTCTTCCGCCAGATGCCACACATGCCGATAATCCGCCAGCGATCGACGCCTATTTCATCAAGCTGTTCGATCTATGGTACGATAATTATGCCGCCGAAGGGGTTCGCATCAGCACGATCGACGCCATGATCGGTGGAATCATGGGCGGCATGGCTGCATCCGACACAATCGGGTACGGTGCGGTCGAGACCGTCACCATGATGACCGATGGAACGCTGGAACCACTCGATGTCTTGAGGATCACCGGCGATGGCAGCACGAAAACCGAGACCAGCGTATTGAAAGATACCTTGCAGGATGCACGCAAGGATCCGCGCTGGCTTGGCGCCTATACTGCGAGCCTGACGCTCTGTGAAACGTGCCGCAATTGCGAATATATGGATGCGTGCGGCGGCGGGCAACTGGCGCAACGATGGTCGCCCGATAACGGCTACGACAATCCCAGTGTCTATTGCGAAAGCTGGAAGAATATTTTCGGCCATATCTGGACACGTATTTCGCCGACATTGGTGCTCGACTTTCAGGAGCCCCTCACTGAAGCAAAATCGCAACAAACCTGAGTTCACCGTCCCACACTTTGCCCTGGCTTCTGGAGAGAATTCGTGAACATATCTGCACAAGCCTTGCGCATCGCCATCATTCAGGCAGCGCCTGTCTATCTCGATCCGGATAGATGCCTCGAAAAAGCGCGGCGGCTGATTGGCCAGGCAGCTTCCAAGGGCGCATCACTGGTCGCTTTTGGCGAATGCTGGCTGCCCGGCTATCCAGTGCATGCGCTGTGCGGCATGGATACACCGGGCTGGTGGGATTTTGCCGCCGATTATCTTGACCGCGCTATTGAAGTGCCTGGACCGGAAACGCAGGCGCTGTGCCAGATCGCCAGTGAATTTGAGGTTGATATCGTCATGGGCGTTGCCGAGCGCGACAGCGTCACCCGCGGCTCAATCTATTCGACACAGCTAATCATCAGTGCGGAAGGCGCGTTGCTCGGGCGGCATCGCAAACTGCGGCCCGCAATTAATG
This sequence comes from Rhizobium sp. Q54, assembly GCA_945901195.1. Taxonomy (GTDB): domain Bacteria; phylum Pseudomonadota; class Alphaproteobacteria; order Rhizobiales; family Beijerinckiaceae; genus Terripilifer. The sequence continues at coordinate 4,797 of CAMDKB010000067.1, read as the reverse complement.
AGCGCGCCGTCATCGCCGATGGAGATGCCTCTGGCCTGCAGGTGTTCGAGCGGGGTTACGGCGGCCTCAGCGGCCTCAACAGCTGGGAGCATCAGATGGTGCTGCCAGTCTATGCGCTGGCGGAACAGGGTACGCAGTTTCATGTGGCGTCCTGGCCGGGCGGCGAAACGCCCGCACCAGCTTCGCCTGCGGCGCTCTTCTCGCGCCAGCACCTGCTTTCGCGCGCCTTTGCGGCACAGACGGGCGCTTATGTCTTGTGCGCCTCCGGCATCCTCGCGCCAGAAAATCTGCCGCCGCACTATCGCGACTTTTTGCGCGAGCCTTTCACCGGCAATAGCGCGGTTATTGATCCGCGCGGCGAAATCGTTGCAGGGCCGATCACTGGCGAAACCATCCTGTATTCGAACTGTTCGATGACGATGATCCGCTCAGCGAAAGTGGCCTTTGATTGTACCGGTCATTCGGGCCGCCCCGATCAGCTTGAATTTCGCAATCATGCACTGCCCGGCCAGAGCAGCGGGGAGGATGATGGCCATGATCGTCAGGACAGTTTCCCGCCCTTAGACGAAAACGGCCCCGCAGAAGGCGGGGCCGGAATGGAGCCAGAAAGCGCGCGACGCCGATAGAATTAGCGTCCCCTGGGGAGGTATTGCAGCAGGATTGCCGTACCGAGCCCCCACATGCAGTTGATGACGGGACCACGCCACCAGCCCACCGGATTTGGCCCGTAACGCAGGCCTGTCTGCCCAAAGAGAGACTTGATGAAGGGAACCAGATACCAGCCGGCCAACCCAAGAATGATTACGCCGAACAGCAGGCCACAGACGAGATACATGAACCCGCGTGGCAGCATTGGTGAAATCGCAGCGAAGACGATACCCCACATGCCTCCCCAGAACATTTGGTTTAGAATTGGCGGCACGCCGAAAGGTGGAACACCCGGCGCCATGCGATAAACGCCAGCAAAACTGAAGTTGTTCAACGCTAATATCGTCAATTGATGAAAGATGAGCACAGACAGTGCGCCCGCGATGAACCCCAAAATCACTGTTTTCGAATTTAGCACTGATGATGAAGCCATGGTTTTCCTCCCCGTTTTGGGCGAATTGAACGAGTTCGCAGCGCCCTGTGACCAGCCACCGTCGTATCGGACGACCGGGGGCGGTTATGGTCAAGTCTCAATTTTGTGAAGTGCCGGCAGTTTGCGGCTCACCACGCTCCGGTGTTTTGCATGGATTTCCAGGGCTCGGCTGTTGGCAGGGCGTCGCCTTTCTGCAGAATCTCGATTGAGACATTATCAGGTGAGCGCACGAAGGCCATTTTTCCATCGCGGGGCGGCCGGTTGATGGTGACACCGGCCTTCATCAGCCGGTCGCACAGGGCGTAGATATCGTCAACCTCATAAGCGAGGTGCCCGAAATTGCGGCCGCCTGTATAGTTCTCCGGATCCCAATTGTAGGTCAATTCGACAAGCGGAGCCTTATTCTCTTTGGCGGACTCGACATCTTCGGGCGCGGAGAGGAAGACAAGCGAGAAGCGGCCCTGTTCGGATTCGACGCGGCGCACTTCGACGAGGCCGAATTTCTTGCAATAGAAATCCAGGGAATTATTGAGATCCGTCACGCGGACCATTGTGTGGAGATAACGCATAGGGCTTTCCTTATTTGCGATGGTTCTCCCCGACTTTGCGATTTGCGAGGGAAAAGGCAAGCAAGAATCGTTGACGCAGGATATATCTGACCCATGAACGATGTTTCGAACATCAAGGAGCGGGCCGCGCTAGCCTCAATCGCGGCAAGCGCGATCCTCACGCTGGGCAAACTGGTGGCCGGTTTGCTATCGGGATCGCTTGCGCTGCTTTCAGAAGCAGGACACGGCCTGCTCGATACTGGCGCCACGATTCTCACCTGGTTTGCGATCAAGGCCGCCGACAAGCCAGCCGATGACGAACACCACTATGGCCATGGCAAGATCGAAGCGGTGGCCGCCTTGATCGAAACGGGCCTGCTGATCCTGTTGGCCGTTTTTGTGCTGTTCGAAGCCGGGCGGCGTCTGGCGGGAAACGACGGCCATATCGTTGAAGCCAATTGGCTGACTTTCAGCGTTCTCATCGTATCGATTGTAGTCGACGCCGTGCGCTGGCGTTCGCTGACAAAAATCGCGCGCGAGACTCGCAGCGATGCGCTGGCTGCGGATGCCCTGCATTTCTCCAGCGATCTGGTCGGTTCGGCCTGCGTACTCGCAGGACTTGTCGCCACACAATATGGTTTCAAGGAGGGCGATACGCTCGCCGCTGTCGGTGTCGCCGTATTCATTGCAATTGCGGGCTACAGGCTGGGACGCCGCACCATCGACACGCTGGTTGATGCCGCGCCCAAGGAACTGACTGCGGAAATTCGCAAGATCGTCGAAGCAACGCCTGGCGTGATCGGCATAGAGGATCTGCGGCTGCGCCCCGCCGGTACAGACGTCTTTGGCGAAGTCTCCATCGCGGTTGGACGCACCTTGCCCGCTGAACGCATCATCGTGATCCGCGAAGCCGTCGCGCGGGCAATTACGGACAAATTTTCGCACGCCTCTGTCACAGTGCGCGCAACGCCGCGCGCGCTGAACGACGAAAGCGCGCTGGAGCGCGTGCTTTTGACGGCAGCCCGCCGCCGCCTTGCCGTTCATCATGTCACTGTTCAACAGGTTGGCGGACGCATCGCTGTCAGTCTCGATCTGGAAGTCGACGCACTGATGACACACGGCGAAGCTCATGAAATCGCCTCTGGCCTCGAAGATGCCATTGAGGCTGAACTGGGCGCGGATGTGGAAGTGGAAACCCACATCGAGCCGCTGGAAGTTCGCGAGCTCGATGGACGCGAAGCCGATGCGCGTATCACCGACCAGATCGCGCAAGCGCTGCAGCAGCGGGCGGCCGAGAGCGGGCCTGTGAGCGACGTGCATGACGTGCGGGTGCGAGAATCGTCTGCGGGATTGGTCGTGAACTATCATTGTCACGTCGATCCCGGCCTGTCCGTGCTGGATGTGCACAGCGCCGTGGATCAACTGGACCACAAGGTCAGGACCACATTTACGCAAGTGATCCGTGTGGTTGGACATGCGGAGCCGAAGGGGTTTTAATAGAACCTGAGCCAAAACGGACCACCGCGCAATCATCGCCTGGATAGCCAATGACGCAATCAAGAAAACAAACTGTGAGGAAACATGAAATACCGCCGCTTCGGCAAGACGAATCTTGAAGTCAGCGAAATCTCGTTCGGTACGGGCGACAATGCCGGACTGATGATGAATGCACCGGAAGTGGAACGGCTGCGCTCCTTTGAACGCGCGCTGGAACTGGGCATAAATTATTTTGATACATCGCCTGATTATGGCAAGGGCCGTGCGGAGGAAAATCTCGGCGCCGCCTTCAAGCAATTTGCAGGACAATCGAAAAGGCCTCTTTATGTCTCGACAAAAGTCGAGATCATGCCGGAGGATTTTGGCGATATTGTCGGCAAGATCATCCGCTCGACAGATGAGAGTCTGAAGCGGCTAAAGATGGATAGCGTCGACATCATGATGATCCATAATCCGCCGCGTCTGTCGCGCGATATGGAGGCTGCACACTGGAAGCCCATGACGCCCGACGACATGCTCGGGCCTGCGCTCGAAGGACTCGAAAAAATTCGCGCTGCGGGCAAGGCGCGGTTCTTCGGTTTCACCTGCGAAAATTCGGAACCGGCGGCCGTAAAGCCCGTTTTGTCGAGCGGTCACTACGATGCGATCAATTGCTGGTACAATATCGTTAATCCGACTGCGGGCATGAAGCCGCCGCCCGGAATAGTTTTTGGACGTGATTACGATGACTATGATGGCATCATCAGCCATGCTGGCGCCTGCGACGTCGGCGTGGTCGTCATCCGGCCGCTGTCGGGTGGCGCCCTGACGCCACAGGCCCTCACGCAAGGCGAACATGGACGCCATCCCAATGCAGGCGGCATGTACACCCGCAATCCCCAGGCTTTCCGCCCCGAGGTCATTCGCGGCAGGGCGTTCGCTTTCCTGCACAAGCCGCCACGCACGTTACCGGTGGCCGGCTATCGCTTTGCACTGACTCACGATGCTGTTTCAACCGTAGCGGGCGGTTTTTCGGACCTCGCCCAATTGGAAGAAACCGTCTCGGCCGCTGGCTATCCTCCTCTTTCGACTGAGGAAATGGAGCAAATCAGGGCTGTTTACACTCGGAATTTTGATTTGGCTTGATCTGCGGAGCATAAAGCGGCAGCATCTACTGATAAGAACACCAAACTGCTGGGAGATTCCTCATGCTGACTCGTGACAAGAACGACATATTGTGCCGCGTCGAGGGTAGTGCTCCGATGGGGCAAATGATGCGCAATTACTGGCTGGCGGCTTGCACCAGCAGCGATCTGGTGGCCGGCGGATCGCCCAAACGGGTGAAGTTGCTCGGCGAGGATCTGGTCGCGTATCGCTCGCCCGATGGCACACTCGGACTCATTGATGAATATTGCCCGCATCGCGGCGCATCGTTGTTCTTGGCGCACAATGAAGATTGCGGCCTGCGCTGCCTCTACCACGGCTGGGTGATGAACGGCGAAGGCAAAGTGTTGGAAACGCCGCCAGAGCCTGCGGACAGCAAATTAAAAGAGCGTGTGAAATTTGCAGCCTACACGGTGCATGAAGCAGGCGGAGTGGTGTTCGCCTATATGGGCGAGAAGGGCAAGGCGCCGCCGCCGCCGGAATTCGAATTCACCGGCCTGTCAGATGATCAAATCATCATCGTGCGTT
>CAMDKB010000066.1 GCA_945901195.1 Rhizobium sp. Q54 | reverse complement strand
AAAAATGGGTAGTTAGAAGGAGTGGCGCTGTGACCTAGGGAAAACCAACTACGAAATCATCCCCGGCTCGGGAAAAACAATTTCGCCCCGCCTGTCCCATCATTTTGACTATGACGCCACGCAAAAATTCATGTTTTTAGAAGAGCCCTAAGATATATAAGTGCTGTCGTGGCTGTCGTTTCTCCCATCACACGCAACAGGGAATCGCGCGTGATCTTGCCGCGCAGCAGAGCTGCTATAAATGCGCCGCCGGCGCCCACAGCCGCGGCTTCGGTCTCCGTGCAGATGCCGGTGTAGATCGACCCGACCACCACTGTCAGAAGCGCCAGCGTTGACCATGCCTTGCGGAATGCGCGCAGGATTTCGCTCCAATCGGCCGATTGGGTTTCCAGGGGTGCGGAGGAAGGCACAACGCGTACGTAAATCGCGATGGCCGTGAGATAAAGCGCGATGCCCAAAATTGCAGGCACGAAGGCGGCAATGAATAATTGACCGATCGAGGCTTCTGTCAACAGCGCGTAAAAAACAAGCGGTATCGACGGTGGAACTAGCGCGCCCAATGTGCCTCCTGCGGCGACAGTTCCTGCCGCAAGGCCTGGTGAATAACCGCGACGCACCATTTCTGGCATGGCGACACGGCCTATTGTAGCGACGGTTGCGAGCGAAGATCCGGTCAGCGCGCCAAAACCCGCGCATCCGCCAATCGTCGCAAGCGCAAGGCCGCCGCGGCGGCGCGACAGCAGTGTGTGAGCGAGTTCGTAAATGTCGCTGGACATGCCCGCGCCGACGGCGAAACTGCCCATCATCAGGAACATCGGCAAAACGGCTACTGAATAATTGGTCAGAAAGCCCATGGATTCGTTGCCCAGCACGCTGAGCGCGGGGCCTGTGCCCATAAATAAAAGCGCTGCAACGAGTCCAAGCAGCCCCATAACGACAGCCAACGGAATATAGAGGACCAGCGGCGCCCAGAGCAGCAGAACTATTGTGATCCCAAATGCCGCCTTGTTCGCCTGCGCCCATACCGACATGGCGGGCAGAGCGGAAATGAACGCCCATATGATCAAGGCGGTGGCGGCCAATACAACGAGGCCTGTCGCAAAAACTTTTGCAGGCGAGACCTGAGGCCTGGAATCAATCCCTTCAGGCGGCACTGACTCTGCATCCATCGACCAGCCGGACAATCCCGCTTCACCGGCGAGGGCTGCACGGGCACTCATAAATACGATGATGATCTGCGCCAGCGCGGTCACGATAAAAAACGCTGCGATAGCGAAAATAAAAGGCGCAGTCGGCATTTTCAGATAGACAGTTTCGGCGGCGCGATCATTGAGTTTCATCGCGTAGATTGTCACCTGCCATGCCATCAGCCCATAGAACACGAGCAGGCTTGCATGTGCGACGACTTTCATCCAGCCGATGCTGCGTTTGGGAACATGTTTTGCAGGAGTTCAATCGTCAGGTTGACCCGTTGCATGGCGCCCGCCGGGAAGGTCGCCGCTACCGCAACGCCAGTCCCCATACCGACGATTTCATTCAGCCCGACAATTGGCCGGGAAAACAGCCAGCGGAGGACAACGTCAGCAACGGTTGCAAACACCAGTTCCAGCATTGCGATGACGCCGAGAAATGCCGCGTTGCGAGCGACGGATGTGAACCGTCCTGCCAGAGCGTCCAGGTTCCCTTTTCCATCCCGTTTTTACTGCCGATTTATTGCGCTGATTATTTCTTGCGAAGGGCTTGAACTTCAGCGCGAAAAGCCTCCAACACCTTGACGCCGTTGGGCGCACCTTCGGCCCATTTCTGGGCGATGGGCGATAGGGCGGCTTGCCATTTCTTTTCTTCGTCCGGGCTCAGCTTTATCAGGCGATCTTTAACGGTGTCGTAGCCAAGCTGCCACTGCGCTTGTGTGGCGACGCCCAGTTTTTCGGTGAGCGGAAGACCTGAATGCTTGTCGATGGCGGCGCGGGCCTGGGCGGGAAGCTTGTCATAGGATTGCTTGTTCATCACCAGAGCGGCAGCATCTGCTCCCAGCGGCACATCGAGGTGGGATTTGCCGACTTCGTGAAGCTTGAACGTGTACATGCCTGTGAACGGCATGACAGCCCCGTCTACAGTGCCGCGGCTCATGGCCTGATAGACTTCATCGGGCCGCAGTGAAACCGGGGTTGCACCAAGGGCCACGATGACGCCACCGAGAATTGCATTACCGACTGCGTATTTGTTGCCCTTGAGGTCGGAGAGCTGATTGATCGGTTTCATCGAATGGATGGCGGCATTGGGGAAAGCCACAGTGGCCAGCAGCTTGACCTGCTTGAATTCGTCGGCCGTGATTCCCTTTTCAAACAGCTTCCACAGTCCGATGGCCGCTTCATTGGAATCACGCGTTTCAAACGGCAGCGATGCCACATCTTCCTGCTTGAAACGGCCACCGGTAAGGCCAGTCAGGATGAAGCTGATGTCCGAGACGCCGTCGATCATGCGGTCATAGGCGACGCTCCAGTTGCCGAGTTGGCCACCGTAGGACATTTCGATTTTCAATGTGCCGCCGGCATCGGCCATCACTGCGGCGGCCCAGGGTTCAAAAACGCCCTTGTGCAGATAGGAGGGCGGAGGGGCAGGAGAGTTGAGCTTGAGAACGGTCTGTGCCGCTGCCGGGGCGGTGGCGAACGCCAGACACATGGCGGCCAACAGGTTCTTGTTCAGCATTGTTCCCTCCCTGATCCGGCTTGCGATGGGCCGGGTGATTTCTGCTGCCCTTATACTATGAATACCTGCGCCCATGTCCAGCGAAGGAGGATTGCAGATTAAGGCTTGGCCGTGCGCACGGCCCGCACCTCAGCCCGGAATGTCTCCAGCACTTTTTGTCCATCAGGTGTCGTTTCTGCCCATTTTTGCGTGATCGGCGTCATCGCACTTTTCCATCTGGCCTCTTCGTCCGGGGACAATGAGGTGAGCCGTTCTTTCACGGTGTTATGCCCGATCTGCCATTGAGTCTGTGTCGCAATTCCAAGCGTGCGGGAAAATTCCCGGCCCGAATGTTTTTCGATGGCGGCGCGGGCCTGCGCGGTGAGGCTTTCGAATTTCTGCTTGTTCATGATAACGGCGGCTGCATCGGCGCCCAGAGGCGCATCAAGATGGGATTTGGAGACTTCGTAAATCTTGTAGGTGTACATGCCTGTGAAAGGCATGATCGAGGCATCCACGGTGCCCCGGCTGAGGGCCTGATAGACATCATCCGGCCGTAGTGTGACAGGCGATGCGCCAAGGGCGATCGCAACGCCGCCGATGATCGCGTTATTGATGGCCAGGCGCGCGCCCTTCAGATCTGCGATTGTGTTCACAGGCTTTTGCGAATGGATCGCAGCATTGGGAAAAGCCCATGTGGCGAGGAGTTTAACCTGCTTGTATTCGTCCGCTGTGACACCTTTTTCGTAGGCGCCCCAAAGGCCAAGTGCGGCTTCCAGCGAATTGCGCGTTTCAAACGGCAAGGCGGCGACATCCTGCTGTTTGAAACGTCCTCCGGTTATGCCGGTGAGAATGAAGGCGAAATCAGATACGCCATCGATCAGGCGGTCGTAAGCAACTGCGACATTGCCAAGCTGGCCTCCATACGACATCTGGATCTTGATCGAACCGCCTGCATCTTTCTCGATAGCCTGGGCCCAAGGCTCGAAGACGCCCTTGTGCAGATAGGATGGCGGTGGCGCGGGAGAGTTGAACTTGAGAATGGTCTGGGATTCAGCTGAGGTGGCCCCGAGGATGAGGCATGTTGCAGCCCCAAATCCTGTAGCGATCATTATGCCTGTTTTGAGCATTGTTGCGCCTCCCTGTGATCGTCGCCGTTTTCCCCATTATCTTATTTGAAACACATCTTATGACTGCAGGCCTGCGTGTCCAGCACTATTGTCAGGGGAGCCGGCGATGCCAGCCGATTTGCAGTGCATGGAAGCTGACGCAATAATGCATCGGAAATCGGAGGCAGGAATGAGGAAACGAACACTTCATGCGGGCTTGGCTGCGGGGCTTGGCTTGATGGGATGCCTGATTTTGGGCGGCGCCAGCGCGCAGGAGTTTCCCGGTCAGCCTATTCGTTTTGTGACGGGTCTGCCAGCGGGCAGTGGCGCGGATTCGTTCACACGCTTCATCGCGGAAAAAATGAAAGAAGTGTCCGGCGCTACGATAGTCGTTGAAAATCGCGTGGGTGCGACCGGCGCCATTGCCATGGAGTTTGTCGCACGTTCCAAACCGGATGGATACACAGCCTATCTGACGGCAGGTTCTGCGACGGCGTCGGCGAACCACATATTCAAAATCCCAAGGGTCAATGTTCTCGAGGCGTTTCGCATTGCAGGAACGATCAATCGAATGGGATTCATGATCGTCTTAGATGGCAAATCGCCCCACAGGACATTGCAGGAATTGACAGCTGCGCTGAAAGCCAAAGGCGACAAGGGCAATTACGGGGTATCGGCCACGTCGGGCATTGTTTTGGCCGAGACCTACAAGGCTATCGCCGGACTGGAAACCGGACAGGTCCGCTTTCGCGCAGCCGGCGATACGCTGAACGAACTGGCGGCGGGGAATCTTGATTTTTCCTCGATTGATCCGGGCTTTTCCATCCCCCAGCATAATGCAGGACGCGTGCGTATTCTTGCGGTCAGCACCGGCAAACGAGTTGAATCCATACCGGATATTCCAACCCTCGAGGAATCGGGGGTAAAGGGTGTCGATCAAACCGTCTGGTGGTGCATAGCCTTGCCCAAAGCCACGCCTGACGTCATCGTAAACAAGATCAACAGCTGGCTCAACGAAGCGCTGCGCAAACCCGAATCGAAGAAATTCTTCAACGATGCGGGGGGCGATATATTCATCTCCACGCCTGCAGAGGCCGATGTCCTGTTCGCCCAGGAAGTGGCGAACGGGGGTGAATATTTGCGCGTCGCCAAGATTGAAAAGCAATAATGGGCGGGTACGTAATGGCTGGCGATGGCAGGATTTGTCATCGGCCAGGAAAACATACAAAGTGCACTCCAAATGAGGGAGGAACAGGGATGAAGCGGTTTGTATCCATTTTTGCGGTGACGGCGGCTTGTGCCGTGGCGTCTGCAATACCTGCGCTGTCGCAGAATTATCCAAACCAGCAGATCCGTTTCGTTACGGGTTTTCCGCCCGGTAGCGGCGCCGATCTTTTCACCCGCTTCATGGCGGAAAGGATGAAGGAGGTTTCCTCAGCCTCCATCGTTGTCGAAAACCGCGCCGGGGCGACCGGCTCCATCGCGCTGGAGAATGTGGCGCGCGCCAAGCCGGATGGTTACACCGTTCTGGTTACGGCTGGGTCTGCGACAGCGGCGGCCAATCACATTTATAAAGAGCGCCGGGTCAACGTACTGGACGCCTTCCGGATTGCGGCGACGATCACGCAATTCGGCTTCCTGATCGCAGTTGATCCCAAATCGCCGCACAAGACCTTGCAGGACCTGACCGCGCATCTGAAACAAAAAGGCGACAAGGCGAATTATGGAGTTTCGGCAACATCGGGAATTGCACTGGCGGAAATGTACAATGCGTTCGCAGAACTGCGAACGACCCGGATTACCTATCGCGGCAGCCCCGAAGCTTTGAACGAACTTTATGGCGGCAATCTCGATTTTCTTTCTATTGATCCTGGGTTTGCCTTGCCGCAAGCCAATCAGGGCAAGTTGCGTATCCTCGCTGTCAGCACGGCCAAGAGAATTGCATCCATGCCAGACGTTCCCACGATGGAAGAAGGTGGCGTGAAAGGCATAAATATCCCGGTTTGGTGGGCGTTGATCTTGCCCAAGCAGACGCCAGATGCTGTCATCAATATGTTGAACGGCTGGGCCAACGCGGCGCTGGAAAAGCCGGAGTCAAAAAAATTCTTCCAGGACGCCGGTGGCGAGGTTTTCATCTCAAAGCCTGCTGATGCTGACGCCATGTTCATTCGAGACGAAAAGAGCTGGGAAGAATATCTGCGCATCGCAAAAATTGAAAAACAGTGATGCGTGAGGGAGCAAAATCCATGGCAAAACGGTCACTCCTCGCCCTCCTGTCCAGTGCTTTGACGCTGGCGCTTCTGCCGGTGGCAGCGCAAGCACAAGACTTTCCCAATCAGCCTGTCCGCTTTATCACGGGTTTTCCACCGGGCAGTGGCGCGGATGTGGTCACGCGATATACAGCTGAAAAAATCAAGGAAATATCCGGCGTCAATATCATTGTGGAGAATCGCGTCGGTGCAGCTGGCGGGCTAGCCATGGAGACAGTCGCCAGAGCCAAGCCGGATGGCTATACGGTGCTGCTTGCAACAGCGACGGCAACAGCAGCCGCCAATCATCTCTATAAAGAACGGCGCATCGATGTGTTGGAAGCATTCCGCATCGGCGCGACGATCAATCGTCAGGGCTTCATGATCACGGTCGATCCCGACTCGCCCTACAAGACGTTGGCGGAATTGAACACTGCGATGAAAATTAAGGGTGACAAGGCCAATTACGGAACTGCCGCGCCGACGGGTATTGTGCTGGGTGAAATGTACAAGGCCGTGGCGGGTTTGCAGGCGCAGCAGATTCGCTTTCGTTCGGGCGGGGATTCCCTGAAGGAGATGGCCAGCGGCGCAATCGATTATGGCGCGCTCGATCCGCAATTGTCTCTGGCGCAATTCAGGCAAGGTAAATTGCGCATTCTGGCTGTTGCGACGGGAACGCGGATATCCGCCTTGCCCGATGTGCCGACGATGGAAGAGGCTGGCGTAAAGGGCGTCGATCTCACGGGATGGTGGGCGCTGATCGTGCCCAAGGCGACACCTGATGCGGTCGTCAATGTCATGCATGGCTGGATGGAACAGGTTCTGCCGCGTCCGGAAGTCATTCAGTTTTTCAAGGATTCGGGCGCTGATACATTCTCGCTGCCGCCCAAGGAGGCCGACGCACTCTTCGTGAAGGAAGAAGCAGCCTGGGGTCGGTATGCGGAGATTGCGAAACTTGAGAAGCAGTAGGGGCTGATATTGCCATCCCGAAAAAATGCGTGGCTTTTTTTAAGGATCGCACTGGCAAGTTCCTGCAAGCTCGGAAAGGGCTTCAGATTGCAGCCACGGGTGAAGCGCAGCGAACCCCTGGTTTTGTAAAGATTGCACAGGTCGCTCCGGCAGGGCGAAGGATTGCGATGCCGCTTCCGGCGCGCCTCTGCAGCGGACTTGTGCACGAAATGTCGAAGTCTACGGGTTTCGCTGTGCTTCACCCGTGGTACAATTCACGGCCCCTCGCGGAGTCGGGCCATTTGCCCTGTTGCCCTGCAAATTGAAGGAAACATCATGCTCATCTGCCGCATTGCCTGGGATAAGGACGGCACGGACGAACTGCGCAAGCAGCACTACGACGGCCATCGGGCGCATCTGCGTTCGGGCGTCGATAAGGGCATCGTTCAGTCAGGCCCGTTCTTCTCTGCCAACGGCAAGAACACCAAGCTTGGCGCGCTGATCGTATTCGATGTGGAAAGCTTCGAGCAAGCCAAGGCGTTTTCGGATGCCGACCCGTTCATTGCGAACGGGATATATGGTGTTGTGCAGTATGTGCGGTGGGACAAGACGATCGGGTAGGGAGCTAAGCCCCGCCAATAAGAATCCCTGCCGCGAGCACGATGACACCGCCCACGACGATCTGGAACACCGCTTGCAAAAACGGTGTGTCCATATATTTCGCCCTGATCCAGGCGATGATCCACAATTCCACGATCACGATCAAGCCAGCGATCGCTGTCGCGATCCAGAAGGCGTTGGGCCAGGCGTCTGGCACGAGATAGGGAAGAGTGTGGCCGATGCCGCCGAGCGTTGTCATCAGGCCGCAGATTGTGCCGCGCAGCCAGGGAGAGCCGCGACCCGTCATTGAGCCATCATCCGACAGCGCCTCGGCAAAGCCCATGGAAATGCCAGCGCCGATGGAAGCTGCCATGCCGACAAGGAACGTCTGCCAATTATTGTGAGTGGCAAAGGCTGCCGCGAAAAGCGGTGCAAGTGTCGAGACGGAACCATCCATCAGGCCCGCAAGACCTGGCTGCACGTATTGCAGCACGAACATGCGATGCCGGGTAGCTTCTTCTTCCTCCCGTGCGGATTCGGTGAGGTGGGCCTCTTCCAGTTTGCCTGCGGTTTCCCTATGGGTGCGCTCGATTTCCGCCAGATCGCCCAGCAGTTTGCGGATGTTCACATCCGTCGTGCGTTCGGCCGCCTTCTGGTAGAAGCGCGCGGCCTGAAATTCCATGGTCTCCGCTTCCTTGCGGATTGTGTCGAGCGGCAGGTTCTTGGAAAGCCAGACCGGGCGGCGCTTGATAAAGCCCTTGACGTCTTCGCGGCGGATTGGCGGCAGATGCGCGCCAAAGCGTTCCTCATACATCTGCATCAGCATATTGCGATGAGACTTTTCTTCTTCCGCCATCTCGACAAAGACTTGCGCCGATGCGGGGTAACGCTCTGTCAGGTCTTCCGCAAAAGACATATAGATGCGGCTGTCCTCTTCTTCCGAGGAGATCGCGACCGCGAGAATCTCACGTTCTGAAAGTTCCGAAAAATTCTTCAATGTGTGGGCTCACCTGGCTCAATCCCCGGAGTTGACCACCATCTGGGATTAGAACCCTTCTAATGTGCTGCGGCTCAGAATGCCAGCTTGGCACTTGCGAATCCCTGTGGTTTGGCGTGGAAAGGGGAGCGCAATTCGCCGTATCAGTGAAATTGCGGGGCTAGCTTGGGCTTGGAATTGATGGATTGGTCAAACGTGTTGAATGAGGTGCGGAACCGTTTGTTCCACGTCTATTTTCGCTTGTCCCGGCCCATGACGCTGGGTGTACGGGCCGCGGTTCTCGATCATCAGGGCAGGGTGCTGCTGGTGCGCCATTCCTATACGCCGGGCTGGCATATGCCGGGCGGCGGCGTCGAGCCGGGCGAAACCACGCTTGAGGCGCTGGCCAAGGAATTGCGCGAAGAAGCACAGATTGCCTACCTCAGCGAACCCTTGCTGCATGGCATTTTCTACAATCCGCGCTATTCCCGCAGGGATCATGTGGCGGTGTATGTCGTGCGAGAATTTCGCTCGCTGGGCGAGCACAAGCCCGACCGGGAAATTCTGGAAGCCAGCTTTTTTCCACTGGAGGCGCTGCCGGAAGCGACAACTCTGGCCACCCGCGCCCGGTTGGCGGAAATCGCGGGCGAGCGAACGGTTTCTCCACGCTGGTGAAAGACCGGCTTTGCGCCGCCCCTGCACCGGTGGCATAATCTGTTCAAGTAAGAATGGCAGGGAGCGACAGGTATGACTCCGCAAGAAAATGATGTTCTCACACGTACAGGCGCGAATACGCCCATGGGCAAGCTCATGCGGCAGTATTGGATACCCGCCGCGATGTCGAAAGAGCTCGCGCCGGACGGCGCCCCGATGCGCTTGATGCTTCTTGGTGAAAAGCTCATCGCCTTCCGTGACAGTCAGGGCCGGGCGGGAATTCTGGATCACCGCTGCCCCCATCGCAACGTGTCGCTGTTCTTTGGCCGCAACGAATATGGCGGTATCCGCTGCGTTTATCATGGCTGGAAATATGATGTGAGCGGGGCTTGCACCGATATGATGAACGTGCCCAACGCCGCCGAACTGAAAATGCGCGTGCGCGCCCGCGCCTACCAGGTGGAAGAGCGCAATGGCATTGTCTGGGTTTATATGGGCCAGGCCGAACATGCACCGCCGCTACCTGAAATCGAACCGACGTTGTGCGACGAATCCGATATTGTCATTCGTTTCACCCAACGCGAGTGCAACTGGCTGCAGGCAGTGGAAGGCGAGCTCGATACCTCGCATGTCGGGGTGCTGCATCTGGGCGCTGTGGCCGCGACAGCCCTGCCTTCGGAGACTGGCGATAGTATGCTGGTTGCCAACAAGGCGCCGGAATATGTTTTGAAGGAAACCGATTTCGGCCATACCTATGCCGCCTACCGAACCATGGATGATGGGCGTAAATATTGGCGTATTGCGCATTTCCTGATGCCATTCTGGTGCATGCCGCCCATCAATGCGCTGTCGACAAATGTTCTGGCTCGCGGCTACATCCCGATGGACGACACCCATACGATGATCGTCGCCATCGAAACAAAAGGGGCGCGCGTCACCAATCGTGAGGGATCGGTCACTGGCGTTAGCCAGAACTTCCCCTACCTGCCCAACACAACCGACTGGTACGGACGCTGGCGCCTGCGCGCCAATATGGAAAATGATTTCGAGATTGATCGTGAATTGCAGCGCACCAAAAGCTTTTCCGGCATAGAGGGCGTGCAGTTACAAGATCATGCCATTCAGGTCAGCATGGGGGAAATCAGTGATCGTTCACTTGAGTTCCTTTCTCCCAGCGATGTGATGGTCGTGCGGATTCGCCGCCTGCTGCTGCGTATGGCGGGTGAATTGCAAGAGACCAGCCAGACGCCCGAGAGCGCTGTGCGCCCTGAACTTTTTGCCGGAGTGCGTGGTGGCCATTACATCGCCGATGGAAATGCCGATTGGTTCGAGGCCTATGAAAGGCAACGGGATGCTGCCCCGCCGCCCTTTGCAGCGCAGACAGCTGCTGAATAATGTTGGATAAATGTTCAAGGGGCGGCAGATGACGGCGCGCGTCAGATGGGTCGTGGCTTTGCTGGCGGCGCTTGTGTGTCACATCGCGCCCGTTCTCGCGCAGAAATCTGCCGATACTGTGCGTATCGCCTTGCGCGAGCCGATTATCGGCGTGGACAGCTATTTCGATCCGAAGGAAGAGACGACGCTCAGCGTACGTGCGGTTTTCGACACGCTCATTTTCTATGACGAACAAGACGGCGTCATGAAGCCGTTGCTGGCCAAATCCTGGCGGCGCGTGGATGAGCGGACACTCGAATTCGAATTGCGTGACGATGTGAAATGGCACGATGGCAAACCGTTCAGTGCGCGCGATGTCGTCTATACAATCAATTGGCTCATTGATCCCAACAACAAGCTGCGATTTACCTCAAATTACAAATGGGTCGAGAGCGTTGTATCGCCCGCGCCAGGTCTCGTGCGCATCACGGGCAAGGCGCCTTATGCTCTGGATATGCTGAATCTGGCTTTTGGTTTTCATATTCTGCCTGAACATATTCATGCGAGCCTCGCCGACAAGGTGACGTTTGCAACAAAGCCTGTCGGCACAGGCCCTTATCGCGCTCTGCAAGTAAGCGCCAGTAATGGGATACTGCTCCAACGCAATGACAATTATCGGCACGGCGGGGCTAAAGCGCCCACCAATGTCAAGCGCTTCCATCTCGTGTCAATGCCCGACAAGCAGACACAAACAGCACAATTGCTGACTGGCGGTGTCGAATTGATCGGCGATCTGACCAAGGATGAGTTGGAAGCCTTCCATGGCAATCCCATGCTGGCCAGGGGCATTAGTCCCGGGTCCGTCTATGCCTATCTGCTTCTGGATGCGCGCGGGCGTTCGGGGTTAAAGCCCGTGCAGGACAAGCGCGTGCGGCAGGCCATCATGATGGCGATTGACAGGCCCGCCATTGCGCGGTCACTTGTTTCTTCCGAGGCAAAGCCGCTCGACGTCATCTGTCTGCCACATCAGTTTGGTTGTGAATCCGATCTCAAGGCGCCAAGTTTTGATATTGATCGCGCCCGGGAACTGATGGTGGAAGCGGGCTATGCCAATGGCTTTGATCTAGAAATCGTCACGACTGGTCGTTCCAACCAGATGGGCGAGGCGGTCGCCAATGTACTGCGCCGCATCAATATTCGAGCCAGCGTGCGCCCGGCAACGTTTGTCGCCTATCGCAATATGCAGCAGCAGGGACAATATGCGGCGCTGATCAGTGCGTGGACGTCCTACGGGGGCCAGCCCGATATGGCTGCGCATATGGATTTTTTCTACGGTGCGCCCGCGCGCGATTTTGCCGGCGACCCACGCCTGCCCGAGATTGCAGCACTGGGCGAAAATACACTCGACGAGACAGTTCGCAAAGCGCTTTATCGGGAGGCCCTGAACAGGATCAACGATAATGCCTATGTCACGGTCGTTTCTACGCTGCCTGCGCAATATGCTTTTTCAGCCAATCTGAATGTTCGCAAAAACGCCATTCAGGGTCTGGGATTTTCGGTCTTCGATATCGCGTGGAAATAATACCAACCTGCGGAAATCTTGACATCCGTAGGTTGGTCAAGCGCGATAGCGCTTCCGCGCTGATGCGCGGGAACTACAATGATTGACGAGTCAATCATTGTGCAACTTGGTAAAAGCAGCGCTATGGCATGCGCTTGTAGGGCCCAAGATCCTTCACTGCGGCTTCGACGAACTGCATGTCGACGATGTCTTCGACCTTGATGCTTTTGGCCTGCACCATCTTCTGATCGATGAAGAATTGCAGTTCGAGCTTCATGCCGTCGGTGTTCACGCGACCGTCGGGATTGACCGAATGGGGGTAAGAGGCGCGTACCTGTTGCGGCTTTATTTCCAGATTCTTGGCGAGAATGTCGATCAACTCGTTGGCATGAGGCGTATCGCGCCAGCGGCCTTTTTCAGTTGCTTCATTGAAGGCTCTGAGGGCGCGGATATAGGCTTTCATGAAGCGCCGGGCGACCTCGGGCCGCTCCTTTGAAAATTTCTCGCTATAGACCATGTAGGTGAACTGGCCGTTGGGGTTGAAATCGTAGGTCGAGGCAAAACGCACGCCATCACCGTTGGCGGCAATCAGGGTTGCAAAGGGTTCGATCATGATCGAACCATCTATCGCCTTGTTGCGAAATGCCGCGACCTGCTGCGGCAGGGGAATGAAAATCTTCTCGATATCGTCATAGGGGATGCCGGCTTTTCGCGCGGCCTCGTTGACGATCGACAATATGCTGATACCCGGCGCGGCTACAGCAATTTTCAGGCCCTTCAGATCGGCATAGCTCTTGAACCGGCCTGAATCCATGAGGTCCTTGCGGATCATCAAAGTTTGATACATGTCGTCCGGCGCAGTCTGGCTACGGTCAGCGACGATGCGATTGTTGATGTTGCGCGCTGCTGCGTTGTAATTGCCCGCGCTGCCCGGAATTGTCCCGATATCCAGTTCCCCGGTCGCAAGTGCGGGAACCATTTTCGCGCCGGTGTCAAAGGACAACAGATTGGCCTCTATGCCCTCGGCCCGAAGGTAGCCTTTGTCGATGGCGTAGAAAATGCCGATGTCACCGCCATTCTTTGTCGCGGCAAGATTGACCTTGTCGGCTGCGCTGGCCGCCGTTGCAAAACTCAGCATGACGCCGCACAGGACAGACGCTGGAGATAGCCGCATGATTTCCTCCCAAAGTGAATTTTGCCGCACACTGCCTGTCTGCGCCGGGGATGACAAGCGGCGCGGGGCTTTGGCATCCCGGCAGGCTGGTGTATGGGATCGGCCATGACGACGAACGAACCTTCGGGACTCCGCGCTGCGACCGCTTCGGGCAGCGAACTGTCAGGCCTCGGCTTCCGCACGATGGCTGCCTCCGATCTCGTGCAGATCGAGCGGCTGGATGACCGCGCCTTTGGTCCCGGGCGCTATGCACGCACGGCCTACAGGCTGCGCGAGGGGCTGAGCCCCGAATTCTCCCTGTCGTATGTCGCGCACGTCGGGACTTTGCTGGTAGGCGCCAACATTATGACAGAGATCCGCTGCGGCGGTCAGGAAGCGCTGCTGCTGGGTCCGCTCACTGTCGACCCCCAGTTTCGCCGCCGTGGCATTGGCGAGGCGCTGGCCCGCCGCTCACTGGATGCAGCGCGGCAGGTGGGTTACAAACTTGTCCTGCTCGTTGGCGATGAGCCCTATTATGCGCGGCTGGGTTTCAAGCGTGTGCCCATGGGTCGTCTGACCATGCCCGGCCCGGTAGATCCCGCGCGATTGCTGGTATGCGAA
>CAMDKB010000065.1 GCA_945901195.1 Rhizobium sp. Q54 | reverse complement strand
TAACCCGTCAAAGCGATATATGAACACGTTGTCAGGCCAGCGGCAGCAAGCAATTGTTCGAGGCTGGTGAGATTGATGGCCGTCCTGAGCGCGGAAAAATTCGTCGCCAGCAAGGTCCGGGTTACGACGAAAGCTGACAGCGCCAAAATAAGGAGGCTGAATACGGTTGCGGCGATATGGAGCCACCGGTTGCCGGGCTTTCTTTCGACAGCAGCTGGCTCTGGCGCAGCCTGAGCCGGATCCGTCCGGCCAGCCGGGTCCGCCCCTTCGGGTGACTGGGCGTTCTGGGCCTGAGGGTCTGACATCAGCGATTCATTCCGGTTGCTTCGGCCGCCTTATGGCGGATTGGCCCGGGCGGCTCAAGTTTGGCAATTTATCGAGATCCCGCCGTTGAAACACACCACAGCGGCTCAAGGGATGAGCGGTTTTCAACCGCAAGCTTTCCGGCGCTTGCCTCTGGTGCATTCGGTTGAGCGGGCACCAGTTCCAGTCCGGAGGCTCCCAAAAAGCTGCCGAGCGCGTCAGCCTTGACGATCGTGCGCGAAGCGGGCCGCGGCGCACCGGCAATCTGCCGCTTTTGGCTGTCAACGCCCCCAATCAGTCCAAAAAGTTCGCCCTTTCGCGAAAGCACAAGCCCTCCGGACGCATCTGCGGGGACAGGCGCCAATATCCGCGCGGGTTTGCTGGCTTCGGTCAGCCCGGCTATTTCGCCTACGCCTGCGGAGATGGGCGCCGTCTTGCCCGTGTCATCCGCCGAGGCGAACAGCGTAATGACCTCAGCGTGGCTGGTGGGCTCAAGTGCCGGAGCGCGCAGGCGAATACCACTGCCGCCCGGCACGTCAAACAACGCCAGGCCGCTGGCCGGATCGTGCCGCATCAGGCGCGCCGGGCGTGCCCCAATCCGTGCGTCGTTGCATACGGGTTCCGGCAAGATCGCAACATAACGATTGGGCGCAAAAGCAACCGCATTCGATGAAAACCGCGGTGCAGGTGGGGCTATAACAAGCGCGCCGGGCCGGACGCCTACTTTAGCGGGCGCGTTTCCGCCGGGCGTTTTGGGATCAACCAGTTTTGCCAATGCGGCTGCCTGCCCGAAGGGATCGAACGCGTTGGCGATGGCGACAGTCAAAATCTCGAATTGCGCCTGCTGCGCCTTGGGCCAGGACATTGTGAAACCGCGCAGCAAATTCTCGGTCCCGGCTGTCCCGCGCGCCACCCGCGTATAGAAAGAGCGGGAGGGCGTTTCAGCGGCAACGACAAGAAAATCAGTGCGTATCACGCTATAGGTGACGCGGCGGTTTGGCGACGGCGCGCGATAATTATCAAAGAGCGTCTGCAGGCTGGCTTCGCTTTCCTTCATCCGGAAAGTTTCCAGACCGGCGCTCTTGTCTGCGGAATCGAATCTCGCGCCGCTTTGGGTTTCGCTTCGCCGGGACAGAATTTTTTGCGGAACACCAATGGCGACGCCAGCGCGCGGCTCCTGAACTGTCCTGAAGTCCACAGCGGCCCTGGCTCTTGCAGCTTCCGCAGCCAGTGCGCCCCGGTCGGCCGCGGAAAGAATGCCATCTTCAGAGCCCGAACGCCTGTTTGCATAGGCTCGCATGGCGTTAAAGGTCAGGCGGCCGAATTCGCCATCGACACCGCTCTTGTAGATTCCCGTCCATACCAGATTGGTTTGAATCGCACGGCGATCGGCTTGCGGCAGTGCTTCATAGGCCTGGCGCGCGCGCGCCATGACATCGTCTTCCTTAGCGGCCGGCGCTTGTGCATGGCTTGGGACCGGCGTCAAAATCGATAATGACAAAAGCCCGGCTGAAACAGAACGTGCTATAATCCTGCATCGAGCAGGATAAGAAGAAGGGTGTCGCGCGCTGGTGCAAATCTGTCGCAGATGCAGTTTGATGCGCTTGATTTGAATCAAAGTCACTGCGTCCTCCACCTGCGTTGCCACACTATAAAGCCTGCGGCTTTCTATCCTTGCCAAAGATTTGCCGCAACGAAAGTGTGATATCGCACACCACGGTACTTTTTTTATGGGTTACATACATAGCCCATATTGAAGCTCGCGCCAGCCCGTGCGAGGTTTCAGCAGGCCCGTAATATGGATCGCCGCGCAGGTCGCTGCATTCTCGTCGACGGCAACAGATCAGGAGTCATTCATGCTTCACATATCCCGCCTTTCATTCGGTCTGGGTTTGATGGGGCTGGCGTTTCTGACAATTCCCTTGCCATCTGCGTATGCACAAACGTCGCAGGCCCAAAAAAGCTATGTTATCGGCGATCTCGATAGCGATGCTGTCCGCCTGGAAGAAACCATTCGCAAACGTTCGATAGGCATCCCGTCTGCGCGAGGTGTTGACGATCTCCGGCGGGAAGCGGCGCAAGTCATTCAGAAAGACGATCTTGCGCGCGGTCTGGAACTGCTGGGTGGGGCTGTAGCCAAAGCGCCCAATGATGCTGGCCTCTGGCTGGCCTATGCCCGCAATGCCTATAATCTCTCCCAACGTGACAACAACAGGCGCTGGAATCTTCAGGAAGAAAGCAAGGCTGCGGCCTATCGATCCTATCAGCGCGCAACAACGCCTGCTGCCGAAGTCAATGCGCTCAATTATCTTGCCAGCGTATTTGCGAACGGATCGGCATGGCGCGTCGCGTTGAATACATACAAGCAGAGCCTTTCGATTGCTGACAATGGGGTCACGCGCAAGACCTATGAAGACATGCGTGAGAAGTATGGCTTCCGCATTCTTGATTATAAGGTCGAAAGCGATCTCGCCACACCCCGCGTCTGTTTCCAGTTCTCCGAATCCCTGCGCGCCCGAACCGAGTTTACGCCCTTTGTTGCGATTTCAGGCAGCGCCAATGGCGCGATCACCACAGAAGACCGGCAGCTCTGCGTTGAGGGCCTGAAGCATGGCGAACGTTATTCAGTCGTCATCCGTCAGGGCCTGCCCTCCGCAGTCGACGAACAATTGCTGAAATCCGCCGACTATGAAATCTATGTCAAGGATCGCTCGCCTCAGGCCCGCTTCACGGGCAAGAATTATGTCCTACCGCGCGTTGGCCAGGAAGGCATACCGATTGTCTCCACAAATACGCCGAAAATTGCGCTGGATGTTATCCGCATCGGTGATCGCAGCCTCTTGCCGACGGTACGCAGCGACGAGTTTCTGAGCCAGGTCAGCAGTTATCGTTTGCGTGACCTTATCGACAACAAGGGCGTGAAGGTCTGGAGCGGTACGCTCGATGTCAAGAGTGAACTCAACAAGGATGTCATCACGGCATTCCCTGTGCAGGATGCCATCAACAAACTGGAGCCCGGCGTTTATGTGATGGCCTCGCTTCCGGGCGAAAAGGCGCCGTCGGCGATATTGGAAGACAATGACGATTCCTTTGAAAACCTCTCGACCCAATGGTTCATTGTATCTGATATTGGCTTGACGTCGTTCTCCGGTGATGACGGCATTCATATTCTTGCGCGTTCTCTGGCAAGCGCTGAACCGTTGACCGGTGTCGAAGTTCGCCTTGTTGCGCGCAACAATGAGATCCTCGGAACAAGCACGACGGACGCGAACGGCCACGCGAAATTTGCGCCCGGCCTTGCCCGGGGAACGGGCGGTCTTTCGCCGGGGCTGGTGACAGCGGGGGAGAAGGGCGGCGACTATTCCTTCCTTGATCTTTCACAATCAGCTTTCGACCTCACGGACAGGGGCGTCAAAGGGCGTCCTGCCGCGCGTGCGCTCGACGCGCTGGTATATGCCGAGCGCGGCGTCTATCGCTCGGGAGAGACGGTCAATGTCAGTGCGCTGATGCGTGATCCGCGCGGCAATTCTGTCGAGACTGTTCCGTTGACTCTGATCGTTAAAAGACCTGATGGCGTCGAATATAAACGCGCATCCGTTGGCGATCAGGGTCTGGGCGGTCGGGCGTGGTCGGTTGCATTGTTGCCGAGCGTCAAATCTGGCACATGGCGTGTGCAGGCGTTTGCCGATCCCAAGGGCCCCGCCATCGGTGAGACGACGTTTCTTGTCGAAGATTACATGCCCGAACGTCTCGACGTAACCTTGTCGCCGCAAGACAAGATGCTGCAACCGGGCGCAACGACCAAGATTGATACCACCGCGCGTTTTCTTTATGGGGCGCCGGGCGCAGATCTTGAGATTGAAGGCGAACTGATCATTCAGGCGACAAAACAACTGAGCCTGCCCGGGCTGGATGGCTATGTTGCTGGCCTCGAAGATCAGGAATTTGAAACGGTCAAGCAGGATATCAAGCCCGACGACAATACGGACAAGGACGGCAAGGCTGTTGTGGATGTCGAGATCCCGGATGTCGATACAACACGCCCCGTGGAAGCCAAGATCATTCTGCGTGTTGCGGAAGCTGGCGGCCGGGCCGTTGAACGCACGGTCACGCTGCCCGTCAGGCCAAACAAGAGCTTCATCGCTCTGAAGAAAAACTTTGAAGAACTGCGCGAAGACTCGAACGCGACCTTCAATGTTGTGGCGTTGAACGCGTCGGGCGACCGTGTTGGCGCGAAGGGTTTGCGCTGGACGCTTTCACGCGTGAATAACAATTATCAATGGTATAATTCCGATGGCCGCTGGAGCTTCGAACGTGTGAAAACCACACGCCGCGTCGCGGAAGGCACGGTTGATGTTTCGCCTGGTTCCGTTGGCAGCGTGACGTCGCCTGTTGGCTGGGGTGCATACCGCCTCGATATCGTCTCCAATGACGGTTCACTTGCGCCCGTCAGTTCGACATTCTCCGTCGGCTGGTCCGGTGACGCGAGCGCCGACACGCCCGATCTTCTCGAAGTGAATTTCGACAAGAAGGGTTATAATGCTGGCGAGCAGATGAAAATGCGAGTCGTATCACGGTTCATCGGCAAGGCGAGCGTTGCAATCATTGGCGATCAGTTGCGCGAGCTCATTCTGGTCGATCTCAAGAACGGCGACAACGATATTGAAATTCCCGTAAAGGCAGAATGGGGCGCCAGCGCTTATGCAGTGGTTCTGGCGCACCGTCCGCTGGATCAGCAGGCGCGGCGCATGCCGGGCCGCGCGCTGGGGCTTGCATGGTTCTCTGTGGAAGCCAATCAGCGCAAGCTTGAAGTCTCCATGCCCGTGCCTGAAAAGGTCGAGCCTCGCAAGCCGTTCTCGATCCCCATCGAGATCAAGGGGCTTCAGCCGGGTGAAGACGCTTACGTAACGCTTGCCGCCGTCGATGTCGGCATTCTGAACTTGACCCGCTACAAGACACCCGATCCCAGCGGCTATTTCTTCGGTCAGCGGCAGCTCGGCGCTGAAGTTCGCGATCTCTATGGACTGCTGATCGACGGCATGCAGGGTTCGCGCGGCGCGATCCGCTCGGGCGGCGATGCTGCCGGCGCCGGCATTGAAGGCAATCGCCCCACACAGGAGCCGATGTCGCGCTATTCCGGTGTCGTGAAAGTAGGCCCGGACGGCAAGGCGCAGGTGACATTCGAACTGCCGGCTTTCAACGGCACGGCGCGGCTCTCAGCGGTGGCGTGGTCGAAATCGCGCGTTGGGTCTGCGGAAAAAGACGTGTTCGTGCGTGATCCCGTGGTTGTGCAGGCGACTTTGCCGCGGTTCCTGAATTTCGGTGACAAGTCGCAATTCCATCTGCAGATCGACAATGTGGATGGAGCCGCAGGCGAATACGTCATCGACCTTGATATTCACGGCCCGATAAATGTCGCAGCCGACGCGTTGAGGCGCACTGTATCTCTCGCAGTCAAGGCGCGCACGGAAGTTACGGTGCCCGTTACGGCCGCTGGCATCGGGCGTGCAGAACTCACGCTGCGCATCACTGGGCCAAACATAGATGCGTCCCAGAATTTTGCGTTGAATGTTCAGTCGGGCGCGTCAGAGATTTATCGCCGCACAGTGCGCGATCTGCCGCCGGGACAAAGCGTCACGATCACCAATGATCTCGTTGCTGAATTCCTGCCGGGCACCGGATCAATCTCTGTCGCCGCTTCGCCTATGGGCGCCATTGATGTTCCCGCTCTCCTGCAGGCGCTGGATCGCTATCCCTATGGGTGTTCGGAACAGACCGTGAGCCGCGCCATGCCGTTGCTCTACGTCAATCAGCTGGCCGCCTCCAGTCTCGTCGCGGTTGACGGCGATTTGCGCCAGCGTGTTCAGGGCGCCATCGACAAGGTGTTGTCGCGGCAGGATGGCAGCGGTTCGTTTGGTCTCTGGTCATCGGAAAGTTCAAACGATCTTTGGCTTGATGCGTTCATAACGGACTTCCTGACGCGTGCCCGCGAATCCAGATACGAGATTCCCCAGCGCAGTTTTGATCAGGCTCTTGAGCGCCTGCGCAATCAGGTCGTCAACGCAAGTGAGGTGGAGGCCGGCAATTCCGGTCCCATCGCCTATGCGATTTATGTGTTGGCCCGCAACGGCAAGCCAGTCATGGGCGATCTGCGTTATCTTGCGGACACCAAGATGGCGGTGTTCACCAATCCATTGTCGCGTGCACAGATTGGAGCAGCGCTTGCTCTGCTGGGAGATCGTGGCCGCGCAGCAACCGCCTTCCAGTCTGCTGCTCAATTGCTGGTCGCCTCGCAACGTAGCCGGTTTTCGAGGTCTGATTACGGCTCCCTGCTGCGTGATAGCGCTGGCGTTCTTGCGCTTGCTGCAGAAACGAACGCAGGCGAAGCCCTGCTCACCCGCGCTGCCATGACAGTGCAACAGGAGCGCGGCCTTTCGCGTTACACCAGCACTCAGGAAAATACCTGGATGGTGCTCGCAGCCACCGCCATGGCGAAGCAGACGCAGAATATGTCTCTCGCCATTGATGGCCAGGCGCACAAGGGCGCTTATTTCAACAACTGGAGAGGCTTTGCGCTTGACGGTCGCGATGTGAAGATCGGCAATGAAGGACAGGCTCTGGCGCAGGTCGTGATCACTGTCGCGGGCCAACCTTCCATCAAGGAACCAGCCGAATCCCAAGGCTATCAAGTCGAGCGGAATTATTTCTATCTCGATGGCAAGCCGGCCGATCTTGCAAATGTCAAACAGAATGAGCGGCTCGTTGTGACATTGAAAGTGACGGAGCTGGAGGCTGCTTATGCGAGGCTCCTGCTTGTCGATCAATTGCCAGCCGGCTTTGAAATCGACAATCCACGTCTTGTGGATAGCGCTTCCATTGAATCGCTGCCCTGGCTGAAGAGTGACGTCTCATCGGAATTCGCAGACTATAAGGATGATCGTTTCGTCGTCGCCTTCAATCGTCCCGGACAGCAGAAGGCTGTCTTCTACGCAGCCTATATCGCGCGTGCTGTATCTCCCGGCAAATACATACTGCCGCCAGCGTCTGTGGAAGACATGTATCGTCCAGAGCGATTCGGCCGCACAGCGTTTGGTGAAGTCACGGTGAGCAAATGAGCGAGCCGGTGCGGCTGAAGGCAGGACGGCGCCGCAAGTATTTGCTGGCGGCTGCGCTGGCCGCAGTGCTTGGTCTTGGCGTGCCGGCCGCGTGGGAGAACTATCTTCGCATTCTTGGTCCCGTCGATCTCTCCCCTGCCAATCAGGGATCGGCGGTTGCGCTGGACAGGAATGGCCAATTGCTGCGCGCATTCACCACGCGTGAAGGGCGCTGGCGATTGCCACTGGAATCACAGGATGTCGATCCGCGTTTTCTGGCGATGCTCAAGGGCTTTGAAGATGGCCGCTTCGAAGATCATCACGGCGTCGACTGGCGTGCGGTGGTCCGCGCCACCTATCAGGCCATCAGAAATGGCAGGGTCATTTCCGGCGGCTCCACATTGACCATGCAGGTCGCCCGTCTGCTTGAGCCTCGCGATGAACGCACGCTGCCCGCGAAACTTCGTCAGGCTGTACGCGCCATGCAGCTTGAACAGCAATTGACCAAGAAGCAGATACTCGATCTTTATCTCGTGCTCGCGCCCTATGGCGGCAATCTCGAAGGATTGCGCGCTGCAAGCCTTGCCTATTTCGGCAAGGAACCGAAACGGCTTTCATTTGGCGAACAGGCATTACTCGTCACTATCCCTCAATCGCCTGAAGCTCGCCGGCCCGATCGTTTCAATGTCAGCGCAAAGCGTGCGCGCGACCGTGTCATCGACCGCGCCGTTACACGCGGCCTTATTTCGGCAGAAGAGGGTACACGCGCCCAAAGCGAACCTGTGCCAATAGCGCGTCACCCCTTCCCCGCGCTGGCGCCGCACGCAACCGAAGCGGCTCACACCAATGCACCCGATCAGCGCGTTCTGAGCTTCAGCTATGATCGCGCCTTGCAGGCGTCGCTTGAAATCTTGTTGAAGGAACATGCTGAACGGCTTGATCCCAAGATCACCGGCGCGCTCATGGTGATCGACAACAAGAGCGGGCACATTCTTGCCCGTGTGGGTGCATCAGATTATTTCGCCTTGGAACGGTCCGGCTCCGTTGATATGACTCAGGCCTTGCGTTCGCCCGGCTCTGCGCTGAAGCCGTTCATTTATGCACTGGCATTTGAGAATGGCATCGCCCATCCCGAAACCATGGTTGATGACCGGCGCACGCGGTACGGGATCTATGCGCCCGAGAATTTCGACCTGACGTATCAGGGACAGGTCAGCGCCCGTCTGGCGTTGCAGAATTCGCTCAATATACCCGCCGTCGCGCTGCTCAACGAGATCGGTCCTACGCGCTTTCTGGCGCGGCTGCGGAATGCGGGCGCGAATATCGTTATTCCCAGGGAATCGCCTCCCGGGCTTGCGCTTGCACTGGGCGGGCTTGGCATCACGCTTGGCGATCTCTCGCGCCTCTATGCGGGAATGGCGCGCGGCGGCGAAATACCAAATCTTGTCGAACGGCTGGATTCGCGGCCGCCGCAGGATCAAGCCGCAAACATCGTCGATCCCGTCGCAGCCTGGTATGTGGCCGATATCCTGCGCGGGACGCCGCCGCCACTGAATGCCCTGGCAGGCAAGATTTCATACAAGACCGGAACATCTTACGGCTATCGGGACGCACTGGCTGTTGGCTTCGATCACCGCGTGACCATTGCTGTGTGGCTTGGCCGCGCAGACAATGGCGCCGTGCATGGGTTGATCGGCCGGCAGGCGGCAGCGCCGGTGCTGTTTGAAGCTTTTGCCCGTATTCCCGGCGCTATCACGCCGGTCCCTCGTCCCCCCAACGCATTGACCGCCCGCACAAGCGAACTGCCGCCGCCGTTGCGTTCGCTGCGCAAGGATACGCCCAAAACGCTCGCGAGCGCGCAGGGCGGCGATTTGAAAATCGCCTACCCGCCACCGGGCGCGCGTGTCGATCTTGGACTGACGCGCGCAGATGCATCGGAGGCAACGCTTGTTCTGAAAGTTCAGGGTGGCGCTGGTCCCTATACCTGGATCGTCAACGGTGCACCCATCGGCTTGCCCGAACATCGCCGCCAGTCCACGTGGACACCTGACGGCGCAGGCTTTGCGCGTGTTTCGGTAATTGACGCCAAGGGCGTGTCGGATTCTGTGCTCGTGCGGCTGGAATGATGGCGCTTGCAAAGCTGTTGCAGGAAAAACTGAAACCGGTTGTCCTCCAGCAGTTCAACATGACCGCAAGGCGCGTCTATCGCGACAGCAATGTTTTCAGCAATCCGTCGAAAGGCTTGAATGTGAACGTCACCACATGCTTGCCAGCGGGGATCGCGACCGCGCGAAAGATCACATTGGCGCGCAGGAGTTCAGCCGGTTTGCCATCAACTTCCACGCGCCACTGGGGATGCCACGTATCATGCAAGACAAGCCAGCCGGCCCTCTCTGACGTCGCTTCAACGCTCACTTGCGTGTTGCGATAAGACAGGATGCGCGCACGCGTCGCTGGCGCTACTGCGCCAACGGGGGTTGTTTGCGATGGCTGCGGGCCTTCAAGCAACAGGGTGCGGCGGAAATCGGTTTCGGGCCAAATGCCGCTCTTGATCATTTCATCGAAATTGACCGAAAGCGCCTGTGTGGCAACCAGAACGCGCGGCAGCGCGCGGGGATTCTCATAAATATAAGCGTCCTTCGTGCGGCCGATTTCATTGAGATCACCGGGCTTGAAGGATTTGTCGAGTTCCCCCGCGGGCACTCCAAGCGCCAGATAACGGACGCCCAATAAATCCAGCATCGGCGAACGATACGAATTGAACAGCGGTGAAAACTTCCGCTGCTCGGGTATCGCGACCTGATCAATCGCCCCCGTCGCATTGGCATACCACCCAAGGATGAGTGGGTTGTAGCCGAGCCAATGATCGAAGCCGTGAATAAGCGCCGAATCCGGCCAGGCAAAGCCCACTGCCGCTATTTCCACGCGATCGCGCCTGTCAGGTGCTGCCGATTTCTGCAACCGTTCTTCCAGCAAGGCGACCGTCTTGTTGTCGGTTTCGGGCCGCAGCACGTCATATTCGGATGGCGGCAGCGCGGTTGATTCATTGGGCGCATTGTTGATGGCAAGATCGGCAGTCATCACAAGCGCGATGATCGCCAGAGAGCCAATGACCGTATGCCTCCAGTAGCGAAGCGCGAAAAAGCCCGCGGCAGAAACGACAAATGTTGCTGCCGAAACAGCGAGCGGCGTGCGCGCCTGTTCAAGATATCCTTTCGTCCACGCGATCCACACGCAGGACAATAACGCGCACACGACAAGCGCCAGGCCAAAAGCTGTCTGGTTCTTGCTCACGCTCTTGGCGTCGTCAAGATGACGATGCAGGAGATAGCCTGAGATCATCGCAATGGCCGCTCCGAGCGGAAAGGTCGCGTCTGCGGGCCTGCGAAAGAAATCAGCCCCCGGCAGCATATAGGCCAGCTGAAAGAACGGCGTATATTTGCCAAGTGCATAAAGCGTCGTCAGCAGAGCCACGATCGTGAAAAAGCGGATTTGCCTGTCGAACAATTGTCCGCGCACCACGCCAATCACCAACACAAGGATGATCGGCAAGGCGCCCAGATAGATGTCAGCCATGTTGCGCGCGAGCGCCAGCATGTCGTGCCAGACTTCAGGCGTTGGGGGTCCCCAGTATTTGGCCATGGGGCCAGCCGTCCCAAACATGTCGGCGCTGATCAGTGTGAATAATGCAGCCGGATGCAGTGAGGCGGCCACAGCGTCATTAAACGTGATCGCAGGGCGATTGGATTGACTGGCGAATACCGCAGTCAGCACGATGGGAATCGCGATGGTGGCCAGACCAATGATTGAGCCAGCCAAAAGCGGTCGAAAATAATTGACGAAATTCCTCCAGATTACACCCCCTGCCAGCAAGTGTGCGATGACATAGGCGGCGAGAATCAGGGCGCACAGCAGTGCGATCTGGTCTCGCCCGATCATCATCAGTCCCGCCGTGAAGCCTGCGAACGCACCCCAAAAGAAGGAACGCCGTTGCAGCGCGCGTTCCAGAAGCCAGAGCGCAACAGCAAACCAGCACAGGCTCATTACTTGCCCGACATGCTGGATACGCCAGGCATTCGAGGCGCCGAAGGAAAAAACGAAGGCTGCCAGCAAGCCGCCGGCAGGATGCCAGTCGCGTTCGCGAAAATACAGCATGATCGCGAGGCCGCCCATGAACAGCGTCACAAACACAACGCCATCAGCGGCCTGAAATCCGGGCGAGGAATTGAACAACGTCAGGATCACAAAAAGCGGCGAAAAAATCAGGGATTGGGGATCGGCGATCTGCGGTTGACCGCCAAACACGTTCGGCGCCCAGAACGGCCATTCGCTGGCGTGAATCGATCGGGCCAGAAACATCAGCTGCGGATAGAATTCGGCTTTCGCATCCCAGGGAATAGTTACTCTTCCCGAAAGCCAAGGCCAAGCCAGCAGTACAGTGCAGGCAGCAAATATGAAAGCGGCCGGGAGGTAACCCGGCCGCCGCTGGAAACTCTGATTCAAATGATCGTCTCTAGTCGATAACTGTCGATTTGGGTTCGGGCGCATCAAACTCTATGAAATGGCCGGCGCGATCCCGCTTGGTGGCGAGATAGCGCACATTGTGATCGTTGGTGCGGCCCATGATACGCTGATCCGCGACAACTTCCAGCCCGGCCGTTTCCAGCGCGGCTATTTTGAACGGGTTATTGGTCATCACGCGCACCCGGGCAATGCCAAG
This sequence comes from Rhizobium sp. Q54, assembly GCA_945901195.1. Lineage (GTDB taxonomy): Bacteria > Pseudomonadota > Alphaproteobacteria > Rhizobiales > Beijerinckiaceae > Terripilifer. Next base: position 1,856 of record CAMDKB010000065.1, on the reverse strand, counting down.
CTGCTTCAGCATGGAGGCCGCAAAATCGAACCCACGCTGGTCGTGATCGAAGCCGAGGACTTCGTCCGCATCATAGGTGTCGAAGCCGGACGCCTGAAGCTTGTAGGCCCGGATCTTGTTGGACAGACCATTGCCGCGCCCCTCCTGATCCAGATACAACAACACGCCGCCGCCGTTTTCGGCCATGAACTTGATTGTATGGCGCAATTGGTCGCCACAATCGCATTTCATCGAGCCGAACAGGTCACCTGTGAGACACGCCGAATGAAGGCGCACTGTCACAGGCTCGCTCATGTCCGGCTTGCCGACGACCACTGCGACCTGATCACGCAAGCCTTCCCCACCCCGGAAAACAACAAATTCCGTATCCGGCGCTTCTTCCAGGGGCACCGGAGCGCGCGAGATGATGTGCAATTGTGCCACTTCGCGCGCGCGATAGGACGAAATCGCGGCAGTCTCGACCTCGATCAATTGCATGGCCGCGACCGCGCGCGCTGCCACGGGGACGACGACGACCGCGGGCAAAATCAGCGCCAGATGCGCGAGCTCCAACGCGCCCGTGTCCAGTTTGGAAAGCGGCGCGACTGGCGCATCAAAGCGGGCGTTGAGTTCAAGCGCCAACGTCCCAATGCGGTTCACATCGATCCGGGGCAGTGCAAATGATCCCGGCGCGGTCCGTTCCAAACCGAGGCGTCGAATACGCGGGGCGGGCAGCACGAGGCGGGCGTTCCGCCGCGCCACCGATTGCAAGGAGGCAGCGATCGTCTCGTTGAGCGCTTCGACACCCAGGGCGATGGCCAGAGACTGACCTGCACGCAACAAAACAGGGCGTCCGGCGCGCAATTCGGCAATGCCCCGCTCTACCGCCACATGCTTTAACGTGTGGTCGTCAGTCGACAATGAATTAAGATCCGCCACCTTAGCCTCGCTTGGTACTCGTACGTATTCGGAACGCCCAGGTTATCAACTAGGGTGGCTGCCGCCGGGTTCCATATTCGATCCACAAAAAAATCTGCCACAATAATGTGACAGTGGAAAGTGCCGGGAAGATGGCACACCGTTTAGTGAAGGGATGGAAATTCCATTCCGGAACCTTTATGCGCTTTGGATATGGAGATTTTCTTTCCTTTTACGAATGCTGACCCGCAACGCCCCTTCGTTGTGGGGCAATTGGGGCAGTCACTCGATGGCCGGATAGCGACTATTTCTGGCGATGCCCTTGATATTGGCGGAGCGGCGGGCTTGAGCCACCTCCACAGCCTGCGCGCCAATGTGAACGCGGTCGTCGTGGGGGCGGCGACAGTGATCGCCGATGATCCCCGGCTGAATGTGCGGCTCGTCCCTGGGGCAAACCCGGCGCGGGTGGTGATCGACCCGCAGGGTCGGATCGGCGATGAGGGCCGCTGGCTCGCTGGCGATGGCGCCCGGCGCATCCTGATTACAACTCGCAACAAGGCGCCCGCAAGTTGCGACGAATTCATAAAGCTCGAACGCCGTGGCAGCGGCTTCGACCCCTGCGAGATCGTCAGCGAATTGTTCAAGCGCGGCATGAAACGAATACTCATTGAAGGCGGCGCAATGACGCTTTCGCGCTTCCTTGAAGCCAGGGCCCTTGACCGCTTGCATGTCGTAGTCACGCCCCTCATCATCGGATCGGGGAAATCCTCAATCGACTTGCCGCCCATTGCTTCCCTTGCCGAGGCCATGCGGCCAGAAACCAGGGTTTTCATTCTGGGCGGCGGCGAAGTATTGTTCGATTGTGATATGCGCAGCGGGGGGTAATTCATGAACAGTGATTCAAGCTCGGCAAGTGGCCCCGAGCATTATGCGCCGCTGGCCAAATGGCTGCACTGGAT
>CAMDKB010000064.1 GCA_945901195.1 Rhizobium sp. Q54 | reverse complement strand
CGGTTCTGTGCGGGGGGCGGTCAGCAATGACCGTCCCTACCGCGATTGTATTTGAACATCGTCAGCATTGACGCGCCGTTTGTTTCCATGTGCAATGCAACAACCATTCTTCCATGATTCCCCAGGGATTGCTGTTTATGACCGGCACTGCCAGTTCAAATCCGAATTTCGCCACAGCTGCTGCAAACGCGGCGGGAAACAACAGCATCGGGACCTTGCCCGAGTGGAAGCTGGACGATCTCTATCCCGGAATGGACTCCGCACTGTTCAAGGCTGATCTGGCGCGCACAATGCCCCTGTGCCGCAGCTTTGCGGAGCGCTGGCGCGGCAAGCTTGCCGAAATCGCGGCCACGCCGGAAGCCAGCGAAAAGCTTTGTGCGGCCGTGCGCGAATATGAAGAAATCGATGAATTGCTGGGACGCATCATGTCCTATGCCGGCTTGTTGCACGCGGGCGACACCACCGATTCCGCACGCACGAAATTCTACGGCGATGCGCAGGACAAGGTAACGACGGCCTCCTCCGAAATGCTGTTTTTCACGCTGGAGCTCAACCGCATTGAAGATGGCTTGCTTGATCGCGTGATGAACGCAGGGCCACTGGCCCATTACAAGCCGTGGCTGGAAGATCTGCGCAAGGAAAAGCCGTATCAGCTCGACGACAAGCTTGAGCAATTGTTCCACGAAAAATCCGTGACATCCTATTCCGCGTGGAACCGGCTGTTTGACGAAACCATCGCCTCGCTTCGCTTCAAGGTGGATGGCAAGGAGCTTGGCATCGCTGAGACGCTCAATATTTTGCAGGGCAATGATGGCGACCAGCGCAAGGCTGCGGCGCTGGCGCTGGGCGATGTGTTGAAATCCCGGCAGACTACTTTCGCGCATATCACGAACACGCTGGCCAAGGACAAGGAGATCTCCGATCGCTGGCGCGGCTTTGAGGATGTCGCCGATTCCCGCCACCTTGCCAACCGCATCGAGCGGGAGGTTGTGGAAGCTCTTGTGAGCGCAGTGGAAGCAGCCTATCCGCGCCTGTCGCATCGTTTCTACAAGTGGAAGGCGAAGCAGCATGGCGTTGAAGTCATGGACTATTGGGACCGCAACGCGCCGTTGCCCCATTCTGATTCACGCGTCTACCGCTGGGATGAAGCACGCGACATTATCCTCGAAGCCTATGGCGATTTTGCGCAGCCGATGGCCGATATCGGCAAGCGTTTTTTCGACAACGCCTGGATTGATGCCCCGGTGCGTCCGGGCAAATCGCCCGGTGCGTTCGCCCATCCCACAGTGCCCTCGGTGCATCCCTATCTGCTCGTGAATTTCATGGGCAAGTCGCGCGACGTGATGACCCTAGCGCATGAACTGGGACATGGCGTGCATCAGGTTATGGCTGCGCCGCAGGGCGCGCTGATGTCCTCGACACCCCTCACGCTGGCGGAAACCGCATCGGTGTTTGGCGAAATGCTGACCTTCCGCAAAATGCTCGACAACGCGAAAGACAAGGCCAATCGCAAGGCCCTGTTGGCCTCCAAGGTCAGCGACATGCTGAACACCGTGGTGCGGCAGATCGCGTTCTATTCATTCGAACGTAAGATCCACATCGCCCGCCGCGAGGGTGAACTGACACCAGATGAAATCAACGCAATCTGGATGAGCGTGCAGGCCGAAAGCCTTGGCCCCGCCATACGCTTTGGCGCAGGCTATGAGACCTGGTGGGCCTATATCCCGCATTTCATCCACTCACCGTTTTATGTTTACGCCTATGCGTTCGGCGATTGTCTGGTGAATTCACTCTATGGCGTTTACCAGAATGCTGCGCCCGGCTTTGTCGAAAAATACTTCGCCCTGCTTTCGGCAGGCGGCACAAAACATCATTCCCAATTGCTAAAGCCCTTCGGCCTCGACGCGCGCGATCCCGCCTTTTGGCAGATAGGCTTGAAGATGATCGAAGGCTTTATCGACGAGTTGGAAGGGCTGGAGGGATAGGGAGCGACGGGCGGGGCTTATTGCGTTTGAGCGGCTTGGGCACACCCTTGCGCCACGACGCAATCTTGACGATACCGCTCTTGCCCAGCGAAGCTGCGAGGCTTTTGCGCCGGGCTTCGCTCTCAACGTAAATGACGACCAGCTCAGGAAGCCCCCGCAACATGCTGATATCGTCAATCACGGTGTTCCAGAGACCGAGCGACTGCAGCGCGGTGAGGCCGGCCAGAGGCGCAGCGTCCGTGATCTTCGTGCCCCTGAAATCGAGCGACTGCAGCTCGTTGAGGCGGCCAGAGCGCGGATCTCTTTTAACTTTTCTTCGTCTTGAAAATCGAGCGCTTCAATCCACGGCCGCCATGCCACAGGCGGAGCCTCGCCGCGCAGGATCATGGCGTGGGCTTGGTCCAGGCTGAAATCCGGCGGCGGGGCAGTGGCTCTCGGCGGTTTCTTGGCAGCCTCGAGACGCCCGAGCACTTTGCCGATGCTATCGAGTGTTTCGCGGACTTCCTTAAAACCAAATTTCCAGACATTGCCCCAAAAGTGGTGCCATCGATCATGGGCTATTTCGGCGATATCAACACCCACTTGTGCAGCATCAACAGACTTGCGGATCGCGGCGGGTGTCTTACGCAATGCGGAGCCAATGCCCTGCAACCAGCCGGGCGCGATCTTCTTCATGCGAAGCTCTGCACGCGCCTCACGATTTATATTTTCAGCGTCGGCAATCTCACGGCTGATAAGATCGGGTTTTGCAGAATTGGGCAGCGCCGCCTCGGCGACGATATCGCGCATTTCCCCAAGCTTTGTTTCAAGCTTTCTGCTTTCACCAATGGCTTCATTGATCGTCGTCTTCTCATTGAGCGTGACGCTTTGTTCAGGCTCTTCGACATCCTCAATTTCTTCAACGGCGATACGCCGGTATTCATCCAGCGCTGTTGTAACGGAAGCGATCAGACTGGCCAATCTGCGATCGAGGGAGCCGCCGCGCGTTGGCGTCGGCGCATCGGTTTCATCCAGCTTAGCGTCGCCCTTCAGCCCTGCCGGGAAAAATTCACGGCGAATGGCTGGCAGACGCAACCGGGCATGCGTAAGCACTGGCCTGCAACCCTCCGCCGTACCGGCAGGCAGATTGGCCAGCGCCGCCGTGATATCAAGCAGCGCTTCGCGCGGAAAATCCGGAGGAAGTGGCGCATTGGGCCCTGCACCCTCATTCAGCGCTTGCTTTAAAAGGTTTGCCTTATCGCGAACTTCTGCAAGTTCATATTCAAGACCGTCTGACGGCGGACCGGATGGAATGGGCATAAGCAATCAACTTTCACAATTCAGCCAGATATTAAGTTTATTGCCGTCAAGCTACAAGGGCGCCTGCCAAATTTCACAGAGCATTTTGCAGGCTGGTTTCGTGCAGAATGTTATCGGGTTAAACGATCACCTGAGCTCATGCTGTGGAGTACCGCAAGCGCTTGTCGAAGGACGCAGCGTTTGGCCAGGCAAATCCCAGGAACGTTCGGTCTCCCTCGTGATCGAGGCACCCCCTGTTGGGCATCCGCCATGAGGGAGAGCTTCTTTTGATCGTCCTGCCGTCACACCCAAGCTCCTTATTGCCCCCCGCTCGCAAACATGCAAAATCTGCTGGGCAAACGTCAAAAATACCGCCTGAGGGAGGCTCCATGTTACCGTCTGATATCGATCCGCAATCCCGTTGCCGTCTGCCGTTCGTCAAGCGGGAGGACCTTGATGCGGAGGGCCAGAAACTTTTTGACATGCATACCGACCCCAAGGGCGGCACAATCCGTGGCCTGAAAGGGCCTGGCGGCATTGGCCTGCATTCGCCGGGATTTTCCCATGCCAGCCGCCCGGCCGGGCGCTATTTGCGTTTTGAAAGCGGACATTCGCCGCGTGTGCGCGAAACCGCGATCCTGATTTCGGCGCGCATGTCCAACAGCCAGTTCGAATGGGCGGCGCATGAGCCCGAAGGCCTGAGCGTGGGCGTGCCACAGAACGTCATCGACGTCATCAAGCACCGCAAGCCGCTCGACGGGCTTGAGCCAGTTGACCAGATCATCATCCAGCTTGGTCGTGAAGCCTTTGGCGATCGCAAGGTAACGCCAGAAACCTACGCCAAGGCGCACAAGCAATTCGGCACCAGGGGCCTGATTGATCTGATCGCGCTGATGGGCAATTACGCCGCCACCGCTGCGCTGCTGACCGTATTCGACATGCAGCTCGACGAAGGCGAAAAGAATATTCTGCCTCTCCCCTGAGCGGATCCTGCCTGGAGTTCTTTCAAGCCGCCGAATGTTCCTCGAGGCATCCCGAAAAATGCGCAGCATTTTATCCGGGACCGAGTAGTTGTATATCACCACACGATCCCGGATCGCCTTTGGCGTCCGGGATGGCAGCCCGTCAAACTAAGTCACGCAAGCCCGTACCTTCAGGGAGAACACCATGCCCCGTATCATTCGAACACTGGCCATCACCGCTACGTTGAGCCTTGCCGCTTCCACCGTGTTTGCGCAGGGCAAGAAGCCCGATGTGCGCATAGCCACGGGCACACCGGGCGGCGCTTATTACGCCATGGGCGCCGTGCTCGCAGATGTGCTCACGCGCTCGGGCCGGGTCAACACAGCAACGGCGGAAGCCTCCAGCGGCGCAATTGAATCCTCGCGCCTGCTGGTCTCGGGCGAGATCACCATCGGCGGCATGGACGCCAACTGGGTCGTCGCGGGCAATAAGGGCGAGGCTCCCTTCAAGGAGAAAATCGGTCTCGTCACCGTCGTGCCCATCGGCGTGTGGGGCATGTTCTTCATTGCGCTTGAAGGCTCTGACATCAAGTCGCTGGAACAATTGAAAGGCAAGCGCATCGCCGTGGGCGCAAAAGGCAGCGGCATGGAAGCCCATGCGCGGCAGATGCTGGGCTCCATCGGCTGGACGTTTGACGATATCCGGGCCGTGTATCAGGCATTTGGCCCCGGCGCGGCCTCTGTGCGCGAAGGCAAGGCGGATGCACAATTGCAATGCTGCATTCCCAACGCCGGCCTCACCGAACTGACGGAACTTTCACGCACCCGCGTCATCGCCACGCCGCCCGATATGCTGAACAAGATTGTCGGCACATCCGGCGTCTATGCCCCAGGCGTTTTGAAAAAAGGCGCGATCAAGGGGCACGACGCTGACTTGCCCGTGATCGACATCCTCAACGGCTGGATCGGCCTGCCGACCTTGCCGGAGGAAACCGCCTATATCATCGCCAAATCGATGATCGAAAACATCGACGCCATGGCCGAGAAAGCACCACAATATGTGTCCGTGCGCGAGCTGTTCGCAAAAGTAAAAACACAGGGCAGCAAGGTGCTTGAAATGGGCGGGCCGCTGCATCCAGGCTCACTGCGCGCCTTCAAGGAAGCCGGTATCGTGAAATAAACATGGGTCGCGGCCCCGGCCAGCAAATCCATCCGACCCAGCGCCGCGCTCCAGCAACAAGAACATCCAGATGTCAGATACCGCTTCGCCCTCTGCGCCTCTCGCTTTCACGCCTGTCGAGCTTTTGAAAACCGCTGTGGCGCTAGGGCTTTTTTTCGTCTCGCTCTACGATATCCTGATCAGCGATCTCGATGACGCGGTTATCCGCGGCATCTTTCTGGGTTTTGCGCTGCTATACACATTTGCGTTTTATGCCGCCGGCAAGGGCGAGCGTTCGACATTCGCCTGGGCGATGGATATCGCAGCCGGGCTTGTTGGTCTTGGCGTATGCTTTTACATCGTGTTTGATTTTGAAAATGTCTTTGCGCGCGCCGGCGCGATCACGACGCTGGATTATCTGGTCGCAGCCTGCGCCATTATCCTGGTTCTTGAAGCCACACGCCGCACAGCGGGGCTTGCGCTGCCGCTGCTGTCGCTGATTTTCCTGCTCTATCCGCTTGTCTATGGGCCCTATATGCCCGGCCTGTTGAAGACGGGGCTTTATTCGACACAACGCGTGCTGACGCTGCAATTCCTTTCACCCGAGGGCATTCTGGGTTCGGCGCTGGGCGTCACAATTGAATATGTCTATCTCTTCGTGATCTATGGCGCGGTTCTCAATCGCATCGGCGCGATTGAATTCATGGATGATCTGTCCAAGGCGCTGTGCGGCGCATCGCGCGGCGGCTCGGGAAAAATCGCGACGATCTCCTCGTTGTTCATGGGGCTGGCGTCGGGCAGCGCCGTCGCCAACGTTGTGAGTCAAGGCGTTTTCACCATACCCATGATGCGGCGGGAAGGATTTTCGCCAGCAAAGGCCGCAGCTATTGAAGCGGCTTCATCCACGGGCGGGCAGATCATGCCGCCCGTCATGGGCGCGGCGGCGTTCCTGATGGCTGAATTTACCCGAACATCTTATACGCAGATCATTGTCTATGCGCTTGTGCCTGGCCTCCTGTTTTATTTCACCATCTGGTATGCGGTGCATTGGGAGGCGGTGCGGCTTGGCATGCAGGGCCTGCCGAAAGACCAGTTGCCTCACACCGGAAAGGTGATGCGCGAAGGCGGGCTGCACTTCCTGTCTATTCTCACCATCGTCGTGATGATGAGCATCGGCTATTCCATGGCCAACACCGTGCTGATCGCCATTGTCGTGGCGCTGGCTTGTGCGCTCATTCACAAGAAGTCTCGCGCCAGCGTCACGCCGTCAGCGTTGATCGCAGCTTTGCGCGAAGGGTTTCAGGATTCCATTTCGCTACTGACCTCCGCCGCCTGCGCGGGCATCATCATCGGCGTTGTCGTTCAGACAGCATTCGGCCTGAAAATATCAGCCCTGGTGATTGATGCCTCGATGGGTCAATTGTGGATCGCACTGATCCTCTGCGGCATCGTCTGCCTTGTGCTGGGCATGGGACTGCCGACGCAGATCATCTATCTCACTCTGGCAGTACTCGTCGCTCCGGCAATCGTGAAGATGGGCGTTACGGTCGCAGGCGCGCATCTCTTCATCATCTATTTCGGCATGATGTCGATGGTGACGCCGCCTGTCTGTTTCGCCGCATTCGCGGCAGCTGGCATTGCCGGTGCAAACCTCATGGAAACAGGCTGGGAATCCTGCAAGATTTCCATCGCAGGTCTCGTCGTGCCGTTCTACTTTGCTTATCATCCCGGCGTCTTGCTGATGGGCGATGTCAGCGGCATCGTTGAGGGCATATTCCGGGCAACGGTTGGCACCTATTCGGCTGGCGTCGCCATCGGGCTGTTCGTCTTTACGGAAAAGGATTTCAACACGCGAGTGTCCTGGCCGCTTGGTCTGTTACGCAAAATCCTTTGTGCGCTCGCTGCAGTATTGCTGTGCGCACCCGGCATGTTGCAAATGGCGGCAGGCGTATTCTGCTGCGCGCTGGCATTTGGCATCGGGCCTGTCGTGCGCTCCCTGCGCACGCAGGCGGCGTAAGGGCGGAAAGTTTGCCAGAGCGATGAGCAAGGACACATCGCCTGGGCAAACGGGAAACCGCCCTTGCTATCAGATGACTTCGCCGCCGCTTGAATTCAGCACGTGCCCCGTCACGAAAGCCGCTTCATCGCTGGCAAGCCATGCAACCGCATAAGAGATATCGATGGGTTCGCCCCCGCGCCCCAGCGGAATGGGGCGAAGGCGCTCTGCGTAATCTTCCGGTCTTGTGCGCGAACCCATGGTCATCGGCGTCAAAATATAACCGGGCGCAACAGAATTGACGGTGATGCCGAAAGTCGCGAGTTCCTTCGCCCAGGCCTTGGTGTAGCCGATCAGCGCCGCTTTTGCGCCCGCATATTGCGAAGCGAACGCTGAACCGGCTATGCCCCATTGCGAGGATATGTTGACGATGCGGCCATATTTTCTGGCCTTCATCGCGGGCAGGACGGCTTGAGTGGCGAAGAACGCGCCACGCACGTGCACGGCCATGAAATCATCCCAATAAGCCTCATCCACCTGTTCAATGGATTTCCTTCCGCCGGTGACGCCGGCATTGTTGACCAGGATATCCACATCCCCCCCGCTTTTCACGGCATCCGCAAGCGCTGTGCGAAACGACTGGAGATCGCGGATATCAGCCACCATGTCCGTCGCGCTGCCGCCGCTCTCGCGAATGGCTTTCACGGTTGCAGCGACGCCATCGGGATTGATGTCATGCACAATCACATGCCCGCCACGGGCGCCAAATAACTCCGCATGGGAACGGCCCATGCCGGACGCAGCGCCGGTGATGAGGATCGTGCGGTTGCTGAAACTCGACATGAAAAACTCTCCCGCTCAGCCCGCCAGAACTTTCATCGCTTCTTCATGCACGCGCTTGTCCCCTGCGGCGATGATCGTGCCACCTTTGGCGGCGCTGCCACCGTCCCAGGATGTCACGATGCCCCCTGCCCCTTCGACAATCGGCACGAGGGCGACGATGTCGTAAGCGTTCAGGCCGCTTTCGATGACCAGATCGATATGGCCTGCAGCCAGCACACAATAGGCATAGCAATCGCCGCCATAGCGCGAGAGACGGACTTTTTCCTCCACGCGTCGATAGGGCTCCAACGTACCCGGCGACAGCAGGGCTGGATGCGTTGTCATCAGAGTCGCCTCGGCCAGCGATGCGCAGGCGCGCGTTTGCAGACGGCGCTCGGCTGGTTTCCCGTCTATGCCGATCCCCCGCCAATGGCTCATGCCGCCATCGCCGAAGAAACTTTCGCGCGTAAAAGGCTGGTGCATCATGCCGTAGCAGGGATGGCCATGATGATTGAGACCGATCAACGTGCCCCATACCGGCAGGCCAGAGATGAAACTCTTGGTGCCATCAATGGGATCTAGCACCCAGACGAAATCGGCGTCTTCACGCTCGGCGCCGAATTCCTCGCCAATGATACCGTGATCAGGAAAGTGGCTTGCTATATGGCGGCGCATGGCCGCCTCCGCGCCACGATCAGCCTCGGTCACCGGGTCGAACATTCCGCCGTTCGTCTTGTCGTGTGCGTGCATGGCGGTGCGAAAAAAGGGCAGCGTCGCCTCGCCGGAAATGCGGGCGAGGTCGTCGACGAATGCGGCGAAATCGACAGGTTTGGGGACCAGCTTCATGGGTGCCTGGCTCTTGTTGCGCGGACGCTGCAGCGTGCTAGTGAGGTGCGGAGGGAGTGATACATGAGCAGGCAGGCGGAAGCGAGTGGCGGGCAGAAGAAATCGGGGGCGTCGTTCCTGAAAGGGTCGTTTCTGCTCGTTGGCATGTTGATCGCGATTTACATGACGAGCCAGTTCTTTCGTAATTCCGTGAATGTGATCGGCCCTGATCTGGCGCGCGATTACGATCTTGACGCCCGTTCGCTCAGCATGGTGGCCTCTACTTTCTTTCTCGCATTCGCGGTGGTGCAGATACCGCTTGGCATGGCGATCGACAGGTTCGGCCCCAAGATCTGCTTGATCGTACCGGCCGTGATCGCTGTCGCAGGGACTTTGATGTTTGCTTTTGCAAGCAGTTTCTGGGAGCTGGTGGCGGCACGTGCGGTGATCGGTATCGGTTGCTCAAGTTTTCTGATGGCGCCGCTGGCAATCTATGCCGAGCGTTTCCCACCCTCGCGCTTTGCCATGCTGGTTGGCCTGCAGGTGGGCGCGGGCACGATAGGCTCGCTCGCCGCGACTGCCCCGCTCGCCTGGGCATCAGCTGCCTGGGGCTGGCGCAGTGCTTTCTTGTTGGTCGCCGCCTTCAGCGCCTTCATCATTATCCTGCTGGCGCTCTTCATGCGTGAAGAAGCAGAGGGCAAGGCGCGCCGCGCCGCCAGGGCCGAATCTCTGGGGGAATTATGCCGAGGCGTTGCAGAGGTCTCCCGCATCGATTCCTTTTGGCCGATATTCATCATGCAGATGATTTCCTACCCGGCTTTCGGCGCCATCGTGGCTCTATGGAGCGGACCCTGGCTCTCACAGGTTTATGGCATTCCGCTGGAAGCACGCGGCAACATGCTGTTCTGGATGACACTATCGCAGGTCGTCGGCCTTTTCGTGTTCGGACCCGCCGACCGCTGGTTTTCCAGCTACAAGATCCCCTGCATTGTCGGGGGCCTTGTCTGCTCGGTCGTGCTTTCCCTCGCGGCGCTGTTTGCAATCCCCCAGGGCTGGCTGCTGGCCTATCTCGTATTGCTCGCGTTCGTGTTCGGTTTTTCGCCAGCGCTGACAGCGCACGGGAAGTCACTTTTTCCGCCTGCATTGATGGGGCGCGGCCTGTCGATCATGAATATCGCAGCGATTGGCGGAGTTTATCTGCAGCAATGGCTGACCGGGCAGGTCGTGGATATGTTCACACCGCAAATCGTTTCCGGCGCGCGAATCTATCCGCCTGAAGCCTTCCGTTGCGTTTTCGCGCTATTGGCTGTGGAGATCTTCTTGGGCGTATTGGTTTATGCGCGCGCGCGCGATCCGCACCCCAACAGAAGTTTATAAAGAATCAATGGGTTGGAATTATATAATGCGGCAGAATGTCGCAAAACGCTCCGTTTATATAAGAACCACTTGCAATTTGTGCAGTGCACATTTATTTTGATCCTTGCGGTGACTTTGTCATCGCCGATGCCCTCCTTGGGCGTTTCCTCCCTAGACTTGGGGCCGCCCGGTTTCGTACCCGGCGGCCTCCTTTCTTTTTAGCACAAGAGTGCTTGGTGACGGAAAACCGCTTTCAATGGTCGATTTTTCATCTTATACTATAGTATATCTCTAAATTTTGTCGGTTGATTATCTTAATGCGCTGAGGCGATCTGTAAATTGCCACAGGAACGCACCCATTCCCCGCCGTGTATTTCTGATCGGTGATACGACTGATCGGCTCAAAATCGAATAGTGCGGCGCAGCAATCAATCGGATTTTTTACTCCGCCGCCGCCGAACCCAGCAAATCATTGTGCGATGCCGCAAAAACGGCAAACCCGCAGAGGACATCCTTGATCGCGGCTTTCAAAGGCCCAAAACCTTCGTGCGGCTCCACATTGGCCTCATTCATATAAAGGCCACGGTTCACCTCGATCTGAATGGCATGCACACCCATGGCGGGCGAGCCATAGCTTTCAGTGATATAGCCGCCAGCATACGGTTTGTTGCGGCGAACCGTGAATCCCTTGCGATGCAGCGCTTCATCGAGCCAGGCGGTGAACACTGGATTACAGCTGGTGCCATACCGGTCGCCGATTATGAAGTCCGCCTTGGATGCTTCATCGTTTCGCACGGAGGGCAGCGAGACAATGTTCGAGGGCATGGAATGGCAATCAACCAGGATGGATATGCCAAACTGCCGCCATGAGCGATCGACAAGCTGGCGCAAAATATCGTGATACGGGCGATAAAGATTGTCTATACGGCTGATCGCCTCGGAAATCGGCATACGGCTTCGATATATCTCCTGGGCATCTCCCACCACGCGGGCGATTGTCCCCAGCCCTCCGGCAACCCTGATGGAGCGCGTATTTGCGCCCAGCGGCAACCGCCCATCGAACATCCGCGGATCAAGTTCGTATGGCTCCCGGTTCACATCGAGGAAAGCACGGGGAAAATGGGCCCGCAGCATCGGCGCGCCTGCATCGATGGCGCCAGCAAAAAGTTCATCCACAAAAGCATCTTCAGAGCGCCGAAGGGTCAGGGAATCGAGCGGCGAAGCAGCAATGAACGCAGCCGGATAATTGGCGCCCGAATGGGGCGACGAGAACAACAGCGGGGTGAGCGTAGCTGCAGGTTCCAGCACTTCCATGGCAGGAAAGAACCCGTGTGCGTTGACATGCGCCGGCGGGCGGGAATTGCCCGCCGCATCTATTCTGTCATCCTGCCAATTGTTCATTCCGGTCGTCCCCGGCGATTGTGGATCAAGGTCCGCAATCCCCAACCCTCATTCAGGAATTTCCTTAATGTCGCAAGGGGACACCGGCCTGTCCATCACAAAAACGTCATTTATCGACAGATGGAAGTCCCGGGCTGGAAAATTTAACGAAATGCGGCCGCCCTTCACGCCCTGTTTACCGTCTTGGCTCTTTATAGGGTCGGCGTCCGCGTGGACGAAATAATAGCGTTGGGTAGACATGAAAATCCTGCTTGCAGAAGACGATAACGATATGCGCCGGTTTCTCGTGAAGGCGTTGCAGAATGCCGGCTACGATGTCGCCTCGTTCGACAATGGCCTTTCAGCCTATAATCGGCTGCGCGAAGAGCCCTTCGAACTCCTCCTGACGGATATTGTCATGCCAGAGATGGACGGCATCGAGCTCGCGCGCCGTGCGACCGAACTCGACCCGGATATCAAGGTGATGTTTATCACCGGCTTTGCCGCCGTGGCGCTCAATCCTGACAATAACGCTCCCAAGGACGCCAAGGTTCTCTCCAAGCCTTTCCATCTCAAGGATCTCGTCAACGAGGTCCAGAGACTCATGGCCGCCTGATCGGGGCATTGCCAGCGGGCCCCCTGCCCGCTGCGCGCCATGTAAAGCAACCCGTGAGATCAACTCATGCGTCCCAAGACGTCCCGGGATTTCATCTACCTTGGGGCGGGGCTTCTCGCGTTGCTCTGGTTCATACGTTCTGGCTGGCTCACCGCAATCTACAACGGCGGACCGCTTGCGATTCTGTTCGCGCTGATAGCGGCGGCCTTGCTGGCGTTTGTCATCGGCGCCCTCTGGCCTGTCGCCACCCAGTTGCTCAGCGCCCTGCTATCTGGCGATCCCTACTGGATAGCCCCCCGCGAATTCGATACCCAGCACGATCCGAAAAAGACACAGGCGCTGATGCAGCGGCTGGCGGCCATCGACAAGGATGAGGACGCGCGCCTGTGGCAGGACCAGGAAACCGGTCAGCTCTGGGCCTCAAAGCGCTTCGATTCGCCAGATGGCGAATTCACCCGCTTCAAGCCCCTCAAAAACCGGCTGCAATGGCTCGGCATGGACGATTCCGAATGGTCGCTCGATCCTTGAAGGCCACAGATCTTTGAAGGAAACGGACCTTTGAAGGTGATGGATCTTTGGAAAAAACAGATCTTTGAAGGTGATGGATCATCCCTTCAGATGCGCTTCCATGAAATGGAACCTGTCATTCCCCCACCACATCTGACCATCGGTGATCATGGTCGGAACCCCAAAGACAGCTGCTTCATGGGCTGTCAGCGTGATCTGGCGATAACGGGCTTCTGCTGCCTCGCTTTTGACGAATGCCATAAACTCGTCAAATGGCAAGCCACACTGCTTCACGCTGTGCTCCAGCATTTGAAGATCTATCATGCTAGCGCCTTCGCCCCAGACGCGGTGGTAGACAATCGTCAGATAATCTTCGATCCGGCCGTGATCTTTGGCGAAGAACGCGCCTTTGTTCAGCAGCGTCGAATCATAATGAGCAGGTGTTGCGACCGGCACGCCGTAATGACGCGCCCAGCGCCGCTGATCTTCCTTCAGATGTTTCAGCTTCATCGGCATCATGCGCGTTGGAGCTGCAGTATTGCCGGCCCGAAGTTTCAATTCGGCGAGATCCACAGGGAAGAATTCGATCTCTCGTCCATAGGCCGCCGCGAGTTTTGGCAGACGCTGCCAGGCAAAATAGCTGAAGGGGCTGATGAAGTCGAAATAGAACCTGATCCCCTCGGCCACTGGCGTGCTCCCCAAATGCATTCTGAGTGAAGATAGCTGTTCGTAAACGCTTGCAGTTTTCCGCCGCTTCACCTATACCCCGCCCGTTCCGACCGTCCGGTTCATCTGGATGACTGGCCATGGGCCGGGCGCGTAGCTCAGCGGGAGAGCACACCCTTGACATGGGTGGGGTCACAGGTTCAATCCCTGTCGTGCCCACCATTGGCGAGTAGCCGGTGGTGACAAATCCAGAGACATCCCCAAAATCCTGAATTTCAGAACGGGCGGTTAAACAGGGGAATCGGGTGAATAAAAATTCTCACGCGGCAACGAGGCTGGCGAGGTAGTCGTCGTCCCATCCGGCGGCCTTGCGGCGCAGACGGATGGAACTCTTTCCCGGTGCCACGCGCAGTAGATTGCAGGCGACGCGCCGGCAGGTCGA
>CAMDKB010000063.1 GCA_945901195.1 Rhizobium sp. Q54 | reverse complement strand
TGGTTGCTGTTTGAGGCGGTGCCGACGAAACTTCCACATTATGTGCTGCCGGTCTACCCTGCAGTCGCCATTCTCATTGCCTTGGCTCTTGAGAACGGCGCTTTAGGTCTTGGCTCGCGCTGGCGCAGGGCGATCATGTGGCTGGTTCCAGTGCTCGCTTTCGGCCTGCTTGCCGGTGCGCTGGGCTATGGAATCTGGAGCGGAGCGTTACCTGGGCTGGCCTATTGGGTATTTGGATTGCCTGCTTTGGCCCTGGCAGTCCTGTTTGCTCAGGGGCACAGCGGGATGCCTCAACGCATCCTGTATGGAGCGCTCGCAGCCGTCTGCCTCTACATCTCAGTCTATTCAGGGTTGTTGACCGCGAATTTCGGTCGTGAGATCGCCGTTTCGCCGCGCCTTGCTGTGGGCGCCTCAATTCCGGCCTGTCCTGAGACCTCCCTTGCCAGCGCTGGTTACTACGAGCCTTCACTCGTGCTGTTGACGCAGACCGGCATTGCCATGCTTGACGGAAAGCGCGCTGCCGAATTCCTCAAGGCTGGAAGCTGCCGCATCGCCTTTGTAGAAGTCAGGCAGGAGGCCGCTTTTCGCGCGGAGCTGGGAGAGAGCAGCACGATCAGCCTGCGTGAACGCATCTCCGGCTTGAATATCAACAACGGGCGGAAGCTCGACATTGGTGTATGGACCCGCGCTGGAGGACCATGAACACTTCACCCTTTTCCTCAGCGCCCGGAATTCTCGCGGAAAATGGCCGCCAGTTTCTGCGGCTATGGCGCGGGCGTGGACAGAACTCTACTGTTCAGCACTGGTCGGTGAGACAATTTGTCATTCCGTTTGTCGTCCTGATCGCGATCATCGCGTCCGCGGCTACGCTGATCGATGAGCGCAGCGTGATCGCGATGCGTGGTGTATCTTTTACTTGGCAGCGCATTTTTGCCGCCATCACGCAAATCGGCTGGTCCGGCTATCTTTTTGCCATTTCGGGGATCCTGGCTTTCGCAGCCACTTTTGCCGCCCGGACAGGCGACACATTGCAGGCTCGCGCCGGATTGATTTTGCTGGCGCATAGGGCGGTGCTGGTCTTCGCCGTCCTCGCGACTTCGGGCATCGCGGCGCAGGTGCTCAAACATTTGGTGGGCCGAGCGCGGCCGCGGTTGCTGGCTGAATTCGGTCCCTTTCATTTTGACCTCTTCTCCATCAAGGCTTCGCTGGCGAGCTTCCCATCGGGCCACACAATCACGGTGTTCGCTACCGCTTGGGCTCTGGCACTATTTCTGCCGAGGTTGCGGTGGCCTCTCTATGCGGTGGCCTGTCTTGTGGGAATCTCGCGTGTCGTAATTGGAGCCCATTATCCTAGCGACGTATTCGCCGGCGCCGCAATTGGCGTCTTTTCGGCCATGTTGACCGCCCATGCGTTTGCACGCCGGCAAATTGCCCTTGAGTTCTGGGAAGGTGGGGTCCGCCCGCGGGGACGGGGCCTTGTGATTGCGGCCTTGCGCGCTTTGTTTCAAGCAGGCAAAGCACGCGCGTGAAACCTGAGACTCACAAATGAACGATTTGACTGAAATTCTCCCGCAAGTCGCGGTCGTCGTGCCTGTCCGTAACGAGGAGGGCAATGTCGCAGCGCTGGTCTCCGAAATCGAAGCCGCGCTGGCGCCGCTGGGTCCGTTCGAGATCATTTATGTGAATGATGGCTCCACGGACCGAACGGGTGCGGTGCTGAACGAGCTTATGGAGACGCGGCCCCATCTGCGGCGGATCGACCACGCCCAATCCTGTGGTCAGTCGGCGGCGGTGCGCACGGGTGTACGGGCGGCCAGAGCACCCGTTTGTGTAACCATTGATGGGGACGGACAAAACGATCCCGCCTTCATCCCCCAACTCGTGGCTACCCTTGCCGCAGCCGGTCCGGGGTGCGGCCTCGTTCAAGGACAGCGCACGGGCCGCAAGACGACGGGCTTCAAGAAATTCCAGTCCAGAACTGCAAATATCGTGCGCGCCCGCATTCTCAAGGACGGCACGCGCGACACCGGCTGCGGCCTGAAATGCTTTCCGCGCGAAGCCTATCTCGCCTTGCCCTATTTCGATGCGCTGCATCGGTTCATGCCAGCTTTGGTGAAACGTGAGGGCTATATTCTGGCCTACGTGGACGTGAAGGACAGGGATCGGCTCACGGGCGTCTCCAATTATGGATTCTTCGATCGCCTATGGGTCGGTATCGTTGATCTGGCGGGTGTGCGGTGGATGATCAAACGGCGTAAACGCGTGCCGCAGGCCAGCGAGATTACGAAAGGCGGCGCGTGATGCTTGTCGATCTCTCAAGCGCAGTCGGCGGCTATCTTCACCAGATTTTCGTCCAGAGCTTTGATGGCTGGGTCGTGCTTGGCTTTGCGGGCCAGATATTTTTCACGGCGCGATTTCTTGTTCAGTGGATAGCCAGCGAAAAGGCGGGCAACAGCGTTGTGCCATTGTCCTTCTGGTTCTTTTCAATTGGCGGCGGCTTTCTGCTGTTGATTTATGCGCTTTATCGCCGGGATCCCGTATTTATATTGGGTCAGGGACTCGGATTGTTTATCTACGTGCGCAATCTCGTGTTGATCCGAAAGAACAAGGGCCGGAATGACAAGGCCTCCGAATAACCTTCATACGCGCCTGAAAATGACACTCAGGTTGTTTGCTGGCATGGGCGTGATTTCAGGCGCAGAAAACCCCCGAGTGGCAGCAAGTTCTGCTACATCTTCCACATTGCGCAGGCCCCAGAGCGGATTGCGGCTTTTCAGGCTTTGATCGAATGATTCATTGCTTGCAGCGGTCTCTACGCCGGATTGCCGATATGGCCCGTAAAGATAGAGCGCGCCGCCTTTTGGCAGCAAACGAGACGCATTTCGCAACAGGCCGATGGTCGCTGTCCATGGCGATATATGGATCATGTTGATGCAAACGATGGCATCTGCCTTTTCAAATGGCCAGGCATCTGTGGATGCATCGATCAGCGCAGGAGGCAAAACGTTGGTGACAGACTCGTGCTTTGCCCAGGCCGCAATACTGTCCAGCGCCTTGAGATCTGGGTCCGATGGCTGGAACTGGAGCCCGCGCAAAGCTTGAGCAAAGTGAACGATATGCTCGCCGGAGCCGCTGGCAATCTCCAAGACCAGTCCCTGCGCGGGCAATATCGGCCGTAACATCTCCAGAATGGGGTCGCGATTGCGTTCGGTTGCGGTATACCGCAGGCGGTTATCTGTCACGCTGTGCTCGCTTCATGTTCGCAGGAAGGGTAAGGTTCCGGGATCAGCAACTAAACCCCGCAAAGTTCCATGTCCACAAAATCAGATCCCGGCACGGCCTCCGGTCCTTATGGTTTTCCGCAATACGTTATTGATCGCGTATTGGCAAAACGCGGACGCCTGACAGTGTTTGATTATTTCGATCCTGCCCGAACGGCTTTGCTGGTTATTGACATGCAGAATTTCTATGTCGGCGAAATCGCATCAGTCATCAATATCATTCCCAACATAAACGCGATTGCAGCTCAGCTTCGCGTGCAGGGCGGAATAGTCATGTGGCTTGGCATGAGTGCAGGCGGGAATGGGGAGAGCCGCTGGCCTGTTTATCACGATCATTTTTTCACGCCTGAAAAAGGCGCGAACCATCGCGACCAGCTTTCACCTGGTCATAACGGTCACGAGTTTCATGCAAATCTGGATATCAGGCCCGGAGACGAGATCATCTACAAGAGCCGTTTCAGCCCTTTCATAGCAGGTGCATCGAATATTCTGGAGGTGCTCAAAGCGCGCAAGATCGACAGTCTCATTGTCACCGGCACCGCAACGAACATGTGCTGCGAGAGCGCCGCGCGTGATGCGATGATGCTCGACTACAAGGTCATAATGGTGGCGGACGCCAATGGCGCCCGCTTCGATGAGGACCATCTTGCGGGCCTGACTTCTTTTTATCAGAGCTTTGGAGATGTCCGCACGACAGCCGAAGTGCTCACGCAGGTTTTGCAACCACCCTCAATCAATCCGGCTTGATGGCAGCCTTGGCCTTTTCGACGATGGCTGGAGACGCTTCCTGAAATCGCCTGACAAGCGCCTGCACCTCTTCGCCTGATGCCGGGCTCAAATAGATTTGCGCCTTGTCGGCATAGGCAATGAATTCAGGATCCTTCATGGTTTTCATGAACCCTTCGCGCAACGCAGCGATGCGCTCGGCGGGCACTCCAGGTGGCGCGGTGTAGATGCGGCCCAGCACTTGTGTACCAAATATGAGATCGACGATCTGACGTTGTTCGTCATTCTTCACATAGGCGTCAATGTGCTTGAGGCCGGCGAACTCGGTCAGCGGTTTGGACGACATCTGCAGCATCATTTTAATGCCCCCGTTGTCGAGCAAGTCCTTCCAGAACGCCCTGAATGTTGAGATTGGCAAGCCGCAGATGCCCTTGACCTCGTCGTTCTGCACCGCGAGTTTCACGCTGGCTGTGCCTTTGTAACCGTAGATAATTTTCAGTTTTGTCCCGAACAGATTGTTGAGCGCCCGGCCCGATTGCCCGATCGGACCCGTTGCCCCGACAGCGCCGATCACGATTTCCCTTTTGAACACGTCATCAAAATCAGAAATGCCCGCAGCCGGAGAAAATGCACATGCCGCAGCGCTTTCCTCCATATTGCCTATCCAGTTGAATGCGGCCGCATCATATTTGGCCGCTGTATTGCCGAACAAACGCTCGACCACGATATTTTGCGAAAATGTACCAAGGACTGTGCCGTCCTTCGGCGCGATATTATAGACCCAATTGGCTGCGCTGACGCCGCTTGCGCCGGGCATGTTCTGCACGATGACTTTTGGCTGGCCGACAATGTGTTTGCCATAAAATTGTATCAGTGCACGGGAGTAGATGTCAAAACCCGTGCCCGGCTCGTGACCCACGACGATTGTGATCGTCTTGTCGTGGTAATACTCGCCAGGGGTTTGTGCGTTGGCAAGGCTCGCCCACGCTGCCAGTAACGCCACACCCACGCCTGTTGAACAAAATTTACGCATGAGCCCAGCCTTTCCATTCGGGAATGGGGTTGACCGGTTCACCACCTGCCAACACGCTTTCGATATTGTCGCGGATAAATTCGAATTTGCGCACAGCCGTTTCGGGTGATTGGCCGGCTACATGTGGAGACAGCAGCAGACGGGGCGCCTCCAGCACAGAGGCGGGTACATCGGGTTCCCCTTCGATGACATCAACCGCAGCGCCCGCAATGGTCCCCGCATTCAGCGCCGCCACCATCGCAGCTGTATCGATAACAGAACCGCGCGAGACGTTGATGAGAAAACCCTTGGGTCCCAAGGCTTTCAGTACGTCAGCGTTGACCGCATGGAATGTGGCCTCGCCGCCGGGGCAACAAACAAACAGATAGTCTGCCCATTCGGCCATATCCTTCAGTTTGTCGAAGAAGCGCCAATCAGGATGGCGCGGCCTGCGATTGTGATAGCCTATCTCCATGTCGAATGGGCCAACGCGCCGGGCCAGCTCGCGCCCGATGCTGCCAAGTCCGAATATTCCAAGCCGCTTGCGGAATATGGTCGGCCGGGGATCGGCCACATGCCAGATTCCCGCGCGTGCCTGCTGATTGCCTTCCACAATACGCCGGGTCATGGCGATCATCAGGCCGAGCCCATGTTCGGCGACAGCGAAGGAATT
This sequence comes from Rhizobium sp. Q54, assembly GCA_945901195.1. Lineage (GTDB taxonomy): Bacteria > Pseudomonadota > Alphaproteobacteria > Rhizobiales > Beijerinckiaceae > Terripilifer. The sequence goes on along the minus strand of CAMDKB010000063.1, from coordinate 8,350 downwards.
ATGCCCTGCGCCATGGCTGACATAGATTTTGCGTGCGAAGGCCGCGTTGAAATCCACGCATTCGTAGCCCACTGCGAAAGCATGAATGATCTTTACGTTTGGCAGCAGTGCAATCTCGTCTGCATTCAGGCCAATCCCGCCCGTGGTGACGACGGCATCGATTTGCGCGCCGTGGCTGCGTAGGAACGCCAGGCGTTCGTCCGCATCGAAATATATATGCATCGTATAGGACGCATCAAGGGAGCCCTCGACATAGGGATCCATCTCTCGGGTCAACAATACGCGGATATCCTTCCGCCCGCGATTTTCAAATGCGTCCGTCACGTTTGCCTCACATCGCCTTTTTCAGGGCCGCAAAACCGCGCTCAAGATCCGCCTTGAGGTCATCGGTATGTTCCAGGCCGATTTGCAGCCGCAGGGCAGGGCCCCCGGGCTTCCATTGGGTTGCTGTTCGGTAGGGCGCGCAATCGAACGGAATGATCAGGCTTTCATAGCCACCCCAGCTGTAGCCCATCGCAAAGAGTTCGAGATTGTCGAGCAAAGCATCGACTGCTGCTTCCGGCGCAGGGTGCAAGATGATGGAGAATAAGCCCGACGAGCCAAGAAAATCGCGTTTCCAGATATCGTGGCCGCGATGGCCCGGTAGTGCAGGGTGCAGCACTTCCAGTACTTCGGGGCGCCCCTTAAGCCAATTCGCCATCTCCAGCGCCTGCCGTTCGGCCTCGCGCAAACGCAATTCCATCGTGCGAAAGCCACGCAATGCGAGAAATACATCTTCGGCGCCCGGCGTCATCGCGAAGAGATCAGCGACGCGGCGTATTTTCGGCAGCCATTCCGATGTTGCAGAAACGAGCCCCAGGAGAATATCCGAATGTCCCGAGAGATATTTCGTACCCGCTTCAATGGCCAGATCTACGCCCCGCTGATGGGGCGGGAAAAAGATTGGCGTCGCCCAGGTATTATCCATGATCACGCATATGTTCCGTGTATGGGCAACTGCGGCGATGGCGGGTACGTCCTGCATCTCGAAACTTTGCGAACCCGGTGCTTCCACGACCACAGCGGTGGTATTGGCGCGCATGAGCGCCGAAATGCCCGAACCGATATACGGATCAAAATAAGTGGTTTCCACGCCCATCTGCTTCAGAAAGCCTTCACAGAAATTGCGTGTAGGCCGGTAGGCGCTGTCAGTGACGAGAATGTGATCACCGGCTTTGACAGCCGCCATGATCGCCAAAGTTATTGCGGCGAGCCCCGAGGGTGCAATCACCGTCCCCGCTGCACCTGAGAGTTCTGACCACGCATTTTCCAGCGCCTCTGTCGTTGGCGTGCCCTTCGTGCCGTAGACAAAGCGCATATGGCCTTTGCGCAGGGCGGCAGCGCTGGGATAAAGGACTGTCGATCCACGATAGGCCGGCGTGTTGACGAAACCGAACTGTTCTTCCGGATTTCTGCCGGCATGGGCCAGAAGCGAGCGTGTCTTCAGGCGCGCGCGCGTTTCGGGGCTGATTTTGCTCATGAGTTTTAGTATTTCCGGCCGGCTGATGGATTGCGAGGATGCAGCGGTAAGGTGACGCCGCCGGGCTGTTGCGTCAAGGCGAGATTAATTCGTTGTTTTTTCTTGACCGGGGCGTGAAAACTCAATGAGATGGCCTATAATGCCAAGTAACACTCAGACCCCGCGCTAACCGGGGCGTATAACGGTCTCACGCGAGGGGAATTACGATGCGAACTTCAATCTTATCAAATGCAATCGCTGGAGCGGTTTGCGCTCTTATGCTTTCGGCACCTGGCGCTTTCGCGCAGGGCCAGCCCGCCAAATCTCCGACTCTCGATAAAATACAGAAGGCGGGCACGTTGAATTGCGGCGTGAATCCAGGCCTCGCCGGGTTCAGCATGCCCGATGACAAGGGGCTTTGGCTCGGAATAGATGTCGATCTTTGCCGCGCGGTGGCAGCGGCGATATTCAATGATCCCACCAAGGTCAAATTTATCCCGATGACAGCAAAGGATCGATTCACGGCTCTGCAAACCGGCGAAATCGACATTCTGGCGCGTAACGGCACCTGGACGATGCAACGCGAGACAGAACTGGGCCTGCTATTCACGGCGACCAACTATTATGATGGTCAGGGCTTCATGGTGCGCAAGAAGCTGAATGTCACTTCGGCGCTGGAATTGTCACAGGCATCCATCTGCGTTCAGCAGGGAACGACGACCGAACTGAATCTTGCGGATTTTTTTCGCGCCAACAACATGAAATACGAGGTCATCGCGTTCGCAACGTCGAACGAGGCTGTGAAAGCCTATGATTCCGGCCGTTGTGACGCCTTCACGACGGATGCCTCGGGCCTCTATGCCGAACGCGTCAAACTTGCCAACGCCAACGACCATGTTGTTCTGTCGGAAATCATTTCCAAGGAGCCGCTCGGGCCGGCTGTGCGCCAGGGCGACGACATCTGGTTCAATATCGTCAAGTGGGCGCATTTTGCCATGGTCAACGCGGAGGAACTGGGCGTCAACAAGGGCAATGCAGATGAACAGGCGAAATCTATCAAACCGGATGTGCGCCGTTTGCTGGGTGTCGAAAACGAATTCGGCAAATTCCTCGGCCTGAGCAACGACTGGGCCATGCGTATCATCAAGCATGTTGGCAATTACGGCGAATCTTTCGAGCGCAACATTGGTGCGGGCTCGCGCCTGCGCATTGATCGCGGCGTCAACAAGCTCTGGAACAAGGGCGGTATCATGTACGCGCCGCCCATCCGCTAGAGCACCGGAAGAGGGGCGGGCGAATGAGCGATGCAACCAGCAGCAGGCCGCCCCCTCGCGATGCGCGTCCAGTAGAGTGGCGTGCGCTCGCCATCCAGATCGCCATCGCGCTGGCGATCTTGTGGCTGGGTTGGCAAGCCATCGGAAATGTTGCGGAAAACATGCGCGCCCGTAACATTCCCAGCAATTTCGATTTTCTGTCCGCGACCGCCGGCTTTGATCTCAATCAGTCGTTGATTGCCTATTCTGCGACTTCGACTTATGGCCGGGCGTTTCTTGTGGGGTTGCTGAATACGCTTGCCGTGGCCGCCATCGGTATATTTTTCGCAACTATAATAGGTTTCGCCGTCGGTGTGGCGCGTCTGTCGCAGAACTGGATGGCGGCGAAACTGGCGACCATTTATGTGGAGGTCATTCGCAATACCCCGCTGCTGTTGCAGCTTTTCTTCTGGTACACAGCTGTTCTCGCGCCGCTCCCCGGGCCGCGCCAATCCATTTCACTACCCGCTTTGGGCTTGCGTATGCCTGATCCCCAGGCAGGTATGGCGGCTATAACGGCCTTTGCGCTGGCGAGCTTTGTGCTGCTGTCAGTGCGCAATCAAATCAAGGGTAGCGCGATCAAGGCTGCCGGCTATGCCATATCGGCGCTGTTCATGATCCTGATGATAGTCGCCATCCTGTTCGGACCGCGCGTCGCTGGTTTTGGCAATGCAGTTGGCATTCTTGATATTCGCGATGGCGCTTACGTGTTCTTGAACAATCGCGGCCTTTTCCTGCCATTCCCCTCTCTGGGCGAAGCAGCCATCTGGCTTCCCGCGATCATTCTGGCCAGCGCCATCGGCGCGACGGGCTTTTCCTTCTGGGCGAAGTCGCAACGGGAAGAGAAGGGGCGGATTCTTCCCGTATTCTGGATCAGTATGCTGATCCTAATTGTGCCTGCTGCACTCACGATTTGGGCGGCCGGAAGTTCAGTCACCATCGACTATCCACAATTGCGCGGTTTCAATCTCGCGGGTGGCGTTCGTGTCTACCCGGAGTTTTTTGCGCTGGTCCTCGGGCTCTCGCTCTACACAGCTTCATTCATCGCGGAGATCGTGCGGGCGGGCATCCTTTCGGTAGCCAAAGGGCAAAGTGAAGCCGCTCTGGCGCTGGGTCTTCGTCGCCCTACCATTTTAAAACTTGTCATCATTCCCCAGGCCATGCGGGTCGTGATCCCGCCGCTGACCAATCAATATCTCAACCTGACCAAAAACTCTTCGCTGGCCGTGTTTATTGGTTTTCCTGATCTTGTTCAGATCTTCGTAGGTACGGTTCTGAACCAGACCGGGGCGATGATCCAGATTATCTCCATCACTATGGCTGTGTATCTGGTCATATCGCTACTGACGTCATTGGCGATGAATTTTTATAATAACAAGATGGCGTTGTCGGAGCGATGACAGAGATGGGCGCCACATCATCGACAGGACCGACTTCGCCTTCTCAGCCTTCTTTTGTGCGCTCTGCGATGACGGCTGATCGTTCGCCGCCAGTGCCAACTTCAGGACCGCTGGCCTGGTTACGCGATAATCTTTTTCCCGGCCCAATGTCTGCCGTCGCGACCATCCTGGGTCTGTTGTTCCTTTTGTGGGTCATTCCGCCGCTTGCAAGATTTCTGTTCCTTGATGCGATCTGGTCGGCCGACAATGGCGATGCCTGCCGTGCGCCGGAAGCTGGCGCGTGCTGGGCTTACGTGCGGCAGAAATTCGGATTCTTCATGTACGGCTCCTATCCGCGTGAAGATGTCTGGCGGGTCAATCTGACGCTTGTTGCAGGCGCTGTGCTGACACTCTGGATGCTGTGGCCGGACGCGCGCGGGCGTGGCGGTGCGGCGCTGGCATTCTTCACAGTTTATCCCGTGCTGGCGTTCGGTATCCTCACCGGTTCGCCGCCCTTTCCGATTGGCTGGCTTCCCTCGAGTCCAGAAGGTCAAATTGCCTGGATGGTTCTGATCGTTGCGTTGTTTGCGACGGCCTCAACCTTGTTCTATCTCAACCGGTACACCGGTTGGGCGATAGCAATTTTCGGATTCATAGCCTGGTCTGAACTGGGCTCATGGTGGTCATCGCTGGAATTGCCTCTGGTGGGCACTCATCTCTGGGGCGGTATATTTGTCAGCCTGCTTGTGGCGACTGTCGGTATCGTTTTTTCGCTGCCGTTAGGCATTGCGCTGGCGCTGGGAAGACGCTCGCAGATGCCGGTGTTGCGCTTCCTCAGTGTGATGCTGATCGAATTTGTGCGCGGTGTCCCGCTCATCACTGTTCTGGTCATGGCAAATACCATGCTGCCGTTGTTTGTGCCTGATTCATGGTCGCCTGATCGTCTCTTGCGGCCGTTGATCGGTGTTGCCCTGTTCTCCGCTGTCTATATGGCGGAAGTTGTTCGTGGCGGCCTGCAATCGGTACCCAAGGGGCAATACGAAGGAGCAATGTCGCTTGGGCTTTCCTGGTGGCAGATGACGCGTCTGGTCGTGCTGCCGCAGGCTCTGGTGACGGTCATTCCCGGCATCGTCAATTCATTCATTGCGTTGTTCAAGGATACAACTCTGGTGGCTATTGTCGGTATCTTCGATTTTCTTAAAGCGGTTGATACCGGACGTCTTGATCCGGTTTGGGCAGGCCCGAAAATCTCGACAACGGGTTATGTGTTTGCAGCGATCTTTTATTTTATCTTCTGCTTCGGCATGTCGCGATATTCAATGATGATGGAGCGGCGCCATTCCGCCGGCCGCTCGCGCTAAGGACAACACGATGGTCGCGCCCGAACTGCTCAAACCTGCGCCGCTGACGAATGCGACGGCTGTGGAGATGATCAAGGTCAACAAGTGGTATGGCGATTTTCACGTCCTGCGCGATGTCGATCTGGCAGTCGCGCGTGGCGAGAAGATCGTAATCTGCGGTCCTTCGGGATCTGGCAAATCGACCTTGATCCGCTGCATCAACAGGCTCGAGGAACATCAGGAAGGCACGATCATCGTCGATGGCGTCGAGCTGACCGGTGACATTGGCCGTATCGATGAAATTCGGCGCGATGTCGGCATGGTGTTTCAACATTTCAATCTTTTTCCGCACCTCACGATTCTTGAGAATTGTACGTTGGCGTTGACCTGGGTGAGGCATCTTCCAAAGCGCGATGCCGACGAAGTTGCAATGCACTATCTCACGCGCGTGCGTATTCCCGAACAAGCGAGCAAATATCCTGGACAGCTATCGGGAGGGCAACAGCAGCGGGTCGCCATCGCTCGCTCGCTCTGCATGTCGCCCAAGATAATGCTGTTTGACGAACCTACCTCCGCGCTTGACCCTGAAATGGTCAAGGAGGTTCTGGAAACAATGGAGCAGCTTGCCGACGATGGCATGACAATGCTGGTCGTAACACATGAAATGGGTTTTGCGCGCCAGGTCGCGGATCGCGTGATTTTTATGGATCGGGGTGAAATCGTGGAAATGGGCCCGCCAGAAACATTTTTCGTCGCGCCCCGACACGAGCGCACAAAATTGTTTCTGGGTCAGATATTGCGCTGAATGGCCTGATCGCCACAAAGTGATGACGCTTTGAGCTGATTGGTGGTATTTTTGGCTCTTGCTCAGATAAGGCGTCCAGCCGTCTGACACTCAGGGAGGCATCTATGAAATTTGCTCTGGTTCTTGCGCTGACGCTTGGCATGCCCGCAGTCGCTGCTGCACAAAACAGACCCGACACTACGCAAATGACCTGCGCGTCCGCTCGCGCACTTGTCGCCCGCGCCGGCGGAATCGTGTTGAGCACAGGCGGGGTGACCTATGACAGATATGTTGCACATCGCGGCTTTTGCACGGCGAGCGAGCAGACTGAAGTTTCCTTCGTGCGCACGGCTGACAACCCGGCCTGTTACGCAGGTGATCGCTGCATTGAACGGTATAATGCCAACGAACGTTGAACCAACCACCGCTGAACCTTTTTCGCTCAGTCGAGAAAGGCTTTGGTCCACGCCGCATAATCAGCCTCGCGCGTGACGTCGGCCATGGTCTTGCCGGAAGCCAGTGCAGGAAGCGCTGTGCCATCGCGTTGCGCCTGCATGGTCAGGCGTATCGCTTCCACAGCCGCCATGAACGGTTGATGCCCCATCAAGGCAATGCGCACGCCATGTTCGCCCAGGAACGTGCTGTCGTCGATGTCCTTGCCGATAGCGCCAAGCAGGATCGGCACACGCGCAACTTTCCCGATCGCTTCGACTTCGGCGCGCGATTTGAGCCCTGTGAGAAACACACCATCGCAGCCGGTGTCCTGATAGGCGCGCAACCGCTCAAGCATATCCAACATGCCCGTCATTGCGAGCGCGCCGGTTCTGGCAAATATCTTCAGCGCGGGATCGCGTCGCGCCGCCAGCGCCGCTCGCACCTTGCCCAAACCTTCGGCCAGTGGCAGCGGCCTTGCCTTTTCCACGCCGAAAGGACGCGGCAAGTCTGTATCCTCAATTGTCAGTCCCGCGACGCCGGCCGTCTCCAGCTCCTCCACGGTGCGCATCACATTCAGGCTATTGCCATAGCCATGGTCGGCATCGCAGATCAGCGGAATATCGCTTGCGCGGCATATGCGCCGCGCCTGTGCGGCAAATTCTGTCAGCGTGAGGAGAATGATATCCGGCGCGCCCAATACGACCAGCGAGGAGACAGACCCCGCATACATTCCCGCCTCAAATCCGACGCTCTCCGCGATGCGTGCTGAGATCGGATCGAATACGGAAACGGGCCGGATGCAGGAAGTGCCGGCGAGCAATGCGCCAAGCCGGGCGCGGGCAGGGGAAGTGGTCATGCCAAGTCTTTCAATCCGTGTATTGTGTTGCGATCAGAACGAGATCATGCCGGTTTTTGTCAACGTCACTTTTGTCATGATGCGCGCTGAATTGACCAGCTGCCAGGCCGTATAGGCTTCCGTAAAGCTCTCGTTTGAGGACATGCCGTCAACAGGCACGATGACATCAAAGCCGCGCAGCGCTGCCGATCCGCCCGTCACCAGAACAGTCGTATTGGCGGCGGTTCCTGTGAGGATGATGGAGGTAATGCCGCGGGCTTTGAGATCCTTTTCAAGATCGCTGGCGATGAATTTGTCCGGTCCCAGTGCTGGCAGCACGGTCTCGTTGTCGCGCGGCGCGATCTCTTTCACGATGTCGGCCCGGCCCGTGTTGGCCAGGGCCACCGAATAGATCACGAGAACATTCTTCGCCCGTGCTTCGCTCAGCAATTTGGCGAGCGCCGGCAAATTGGCCGCACAGCGCGGGCGGCGCTCTGTCGAACAGGTCTGCGTCGTGAAATCGAACAGCAACAGCGCGGTCTTCGCCGGATCGGCCTTTGCCGGTTTCAATTCCGGCGCAGGCGGCAATTGTATGCTGCTCCATTGCTCAATGACGTTGTCGGCGAGGGCTGTTACGGGCAGGCAGGCGATCAGGATTGCGACAAGATGGCCGCGCAGACGCGTGTTCATGAGTTATCCCCCCACTACAGGCTGCTTCGCCTGCGCCGACTATAATGGGACCATGCGGATTTGACGAGGCGCGGAT
>CAMDKB010000062.1 GCA_945901195.1 Rhizobium sp. Q54 | reverse complement strand
AACTGGTCACAGACACTTCCCTTGGCAGTCTGGTTATTTCAATTCTACCGAAATGTTACGTAATCTATATGTATTTGGCAACAAGACCTGTTCTGAATTATTTGCGGCGATTTATGGCTTAAGCATTGCGCATTTTACTCTAGTTGGATTGGCTCTTATGGGCCACTTTCAGAATAATCCAGTAGCAAGTACGAATTCAAATCTAGCTGAATTGGGGATAGGGCAGTTGGAGGTTGATCGGGCACTTTCGTTGATGGCAATTGCGGAATCAAAAGCTTCTCAGCTCAATAAAGTTCTTTATGAAAGAAGCATAAATGAAAAGATACAACAGATTTCTTATCCCAAAAGTTGGCTGCGCCAATTTCCGATTATTTCTTTGGGTGAGGACAACGACAGGCTACGGGCGCCCTTCGTTGACTTAATTGCAAACAGAATTTCTGCGGCCTTTACTATGACATTGTCTCCATTGGAGAGCCTCGGTTACGCAACGAAATAGGTTTGCAGTTCGAGAGATATTGTATCGATTTGATTTCCAGAATGCTGCCTCGTATCGAAAGTCAATCCGCGATTCGATACCGTTACAAACAAAATCATATCGATGGGCCGGATATAACACTTTCCAAGAACGGGGTAGTGATGGTCGCTATAGAGTGTAAGGCAACAAAGTTGACTTTTGAGGCCCAATTTTCTGACAATCCAGAAATTGAAGCAGAGGGGAAACTGCTAGAATTGTCAAAGGGTGTTCTACAATTGTGGAAATTTTTTGCAAGAGTGCGCAGTGGAGTAATTTATCACTACACATGCGCCATAGAATGCATGGGAGTCGTCTTGGCTCTTGATAGATGGGTGATGTTGCCTGACGCCCTTCTTGGAAGTGTATTTCAGAAAGCCCATGAATTGGCCGATCAAGAAGGAATTGGACGGAGTGACCGCAGCCCAGTTATTATTTCCACAGCTCAGGAATTAGAGGGATTGTTAAGTTGGGCTGATGAAGATGAAGAAGATGTATTTGCTACTCTGCAGGCTGCAACCGAGGCAAGGTATTTTGGTTGGATGTTACCGCAAATCTGAAAAGAATTGTTCGGCGAAAAGCGTGATCCCAAGCCTTATCCCTTCGATAGTGCAGAAGTGATGCCCTAGCTTAAGAGTTTATATGACTTAAAAATTAGTCATACTTGATTGCATTAAGATGTCATTCGTTTGACAGGCGTCGCGTCTTGAGTGGATATTTAATTGAAGCGTTGGACGAGATGGATGGAGTGTGGCGCGCCTAAATCACATCGAACAATATTCTTACGTTGCAAGACGCGCGACTATTCTCCAGTCATTTCCAGCTTCACCATCCTGATAATCATCGCTTGACGCGGGTCCTGCGGCAAATCTTCAAATCTGTGCTTTCGATAAAACGCACGCGCCATTTCGTCGAGCGGATGCGTCATGACTCCAAAAGCGCCGATTTCGCGGGACACACGCAAGGCCGTTTTTAATGCGTATTGCAAAAGCGAGCGGGCATGACCCTGTCCCTGTTCGCGCAAATCTATTGCAAGTTGCGCCAGCAGGATCACCGGAATTGGATCGGGCTGATTGCGTTGGTCACGCTTCACCAGCAGCTCGCGCCGGATTTCGGATGCGCACAGCGATACGTAGCCGCAGATACGGGCGGACCCATTTTCGCAAATTACGGTCGTGCGCGTTGCCCCAGACAATTGGTTACGCCAGGCATGTTCGCGAAACCACCGGTTCATTGAAGCCCGGCCGCAATCGAATTCACCGCGTTCATCGTTGGCCGCCAGAGGCCTTGGCGCAATAATTGGAGTCATCAATCAATTCCGGAAAGCTGCCTATTCTTCCCAAGTCCTATTCTTCCCAAGTCGGTTTTCGGGTCATGAGTTCCGCGAGCGCTGGATCCGGCTGCGGCTTTTCATGAATCCAGGCTTCAAATTGTTCCCATTTGTCCGCCGGGATAATGGCTGCGCGGCGTTCGAGAACTTCCATTTCCGCAGCTTCCACGGCGCGGCGGCGCACGAAATCGCTGAGGGAAGTATGGTTCTCACCTGCGATGGTTTCAAGCAATTCGCGTTCGGATGGGGTGATGCGGACGCTTACTATTGATGAGGCTGTTTCAGTCATTTAGGTGGCTCTCTGAGAATGTATGACAATAGCATACAATCGGCCTGCGATCTAGCCCACCTCAATAACTATGCTCCGGCCCCGGAAAAGTCCCGTCCTTCACGGCTTTCACATAAGCCCTCACCGCATCCTCAATGCTCGCTGCCCCCATCATGAAATTCTTTGAAAACTTCGGACTGCCGGCGAACACGCCGATCATGTCGTGCAGCACCAGCACCTGGCCGTCGCAATCTTTTCCCGCTCCAATGCCGATTGTCGCCATGTTTTTCGCAGCAGCGGTAATTTCGCCAGCCAGCGCGGCGGGCGCCATTTCGAGAACGAGCATGCCAGCGCCTGCCTCTTCCATGGCGCGCGCTTCGGCTTTCATGCGGGTGGCGCCTTTTTCATCGCGGCCCTGAACACGATAGCCGCCCAGTTGATGCACGGACTGCGGCGTCAGGCCGATATGCGCGCAGATGGGGACGCCGCGTTCGGTGAGGAAATGCGCAGTCGGAGCCATATATTCGCCGCCCTCAAATTTCACCATATGCGCGCCTGCGGCCATCAGCTTCGCTGCGCTGCGCATCGCTTGTTCGCGCGATTCCTGATAGCTGCCGAATGGCAGATCGGCGATGATGAACGCGCGCTGTGCGCCGCGCGCCACGCAGGCGGTGTGATATTCGATGTCTTCGAGTTTGACGGGCAAGGTGGTCTTGTGCCCCTGCAGCACGTTGCCGAGACTATCGCCGATCATCAGCACTTCCACGCCGGCCCGTTCTTCCAGCGCGGCAAAGCTCGCATCATAGCAGGTGAGCACGGCGATCTTTTCGCCCTGCGCCTTCATGCGCGCGAAATCACCGAGTTTGAGCGGCTTGCCGTCGGCAAGATAGGCCATGAGTCACTCCGGTTCTTGCTGCCTCCCATGCAGGGGGAGGATTCACATCTTTATACCGCGATATTGTCGATCAGACGCGTCATCCCAATTTTTGCCGCCACCAGCATGCGCAAGGGCTTGCCGGAAGCTACATCCGGCGCGCCAAGCGTGATGGCACCGCGCAACTCCAGATAATCGAGGCTGAAGCCTGCCGCCGTGATGGTTGCACGCGCGTTGGTCATAATGGCTGCCACGTCCGAACCGCCCCGGATTCGCTGGGCTGCGTCGCGCATGGTGACGTTGAGGATGGGCGCAATCTTGCGCTGGGCAGCGTCGAGATAGACGTTGCGCGAGGAGAGCGCGAGACCATCGGCTTCGCGGATGGTTGGCCCGCCGAGCACTTCAATGGGAAGGTCCAGATCACGCGTCATCTGGCGGATTACAGCGAGTTGCTGAAAATCCTTTTCGCCGTAGATGGCGATGTCCGGCATGGCCTGAATGTGCAGCTTGGCGACGACGGTCGCCACACCCGCAAAATGCGTCGGGCGAAAACGGTCTTCAAGCCCTGCCGAAGCCGGGCCGGCCAGAGAAATGGTTGTTGCAAACCCCGGCGGATAGATTTCAGCGGGCTGCGGCGCATAAATGGCGTCTACACCAGCCGCCGCGAGCTTTTCACGATCGGCCTCGAACGTCCGGGGATATTTGGAGAAATCCTCAGTTGGCGCAAATTGCGTCGGGTTGACGAAAATCGAGACGATAACGCGGCGGGCTTTGGCGCGGACAATCTGCGTCAGCGAGATATGCCCGGCATGCAAGGCGCCCATGGTTGGAACCAGCGCGATACTTTCCCCAGCCGCGCGCCATTGGCGTGTGGCCTGCCGCAGCGCGGCGACTGACTCGATGATCCCTGGCGTGCTCATTCTGGTGGTGAAGCTCTGTTTCGTCAGGGCGGCCTTATAGCCTGCTTTGCTGCAATGCGGAACGTCTGCCAGCTCAGAGAATTTGGTGACTTGGCTTCAGCCGCCAGGCGCCGCCAGCGTTTCAAACGCCGCCAGCGGCTCAAGCGACGGCAAGGTAAAAGCTGCGCTCATGTCGTCATATTCAGGCGGTGCGCCGGTGCGGTTGATCCAGACCGCGCGAAAGCCGAAATGCGCGCCTGCTGCGAGGTCCCAGCGATTGGTGGACTGGAAGGAAACGTCTTCCGGACTCACATGGAAATGCGTCGTTACGAGTTCGTAGACTTCGCGCCGGGCTTTGAAACATTTCAGGGAATCGACAGACAGGGTGGCGTCAAGCAAGTCGCCAATGCCAGCCGCATCGGCTGCCGCCGCCAACATGGCCGGTGTGCCGTTGGAGAGAATGGCTGTTTTCAGCCCGCGCTCTTTCAAAGCCCGCAGGGTCGTTTTCACATCGGGATAGGCGTCGAGCCGTTCATAGGCTGCGAGCAGGTTGGCCCGTGTATCCGCCGAAATCCCCCCATTCAGAGCCGCCGCATAATCAAGCGCCTCGGCCGCCAGCGCCCGGAAATCGCGATAGGTTCCCGTCATGGTGCGAATCCATGTGTATTCAAGCTGCTTCACCCGCCAGAGCGCGGAGATCGCAGCAGCCTGCGGCCCCACCGCATCGCGATGGCGGGCGACGGCAGCATGGACATCATACAGCGTTCCATAGGCGTCGAAGGCATAGACGGTGCAGGGCATTTACGCGTTCCTCGGTTCAACGGGATGAACGTGCCATCTTGCCGGACTGCTTGCAATTATTCGGATAATTCATATTATACAGATAACAGGAGTTATTCGTATGATGAAGGTCTCCACTGCTGACTTTATCAAGAACTACGGTGCGCTGGCGGACAAGGCTCTGTCCGAAGCCGTCACCATTACGAAAAATGGCCGCGACCGGTTGGTGATCATTTCCGCGGACGAATATGCGCGGCTTCTGCGGCGCGACCGCCGGGTGGTCAGGATTGAGGATTTTACCGCAGAAGAAATTGCACTGATTGAAAATGCGTCGCTTCCAGCCGGCAACGAACATCTCGACGATGAGCTGAAAGACTGGGCGCCGTGAACTGGCCTGAACCGCGTGTGGGTATGGTCATCCGCTATTCCTATTTGTGGGATCGCGAGGCAAAGCAGGGCAGGGAAGAAGGCATAAAGGACCGGCCCTGTGCAATCATCCTCGCAGTGCGGCGCGAAGACGGTGATTACCTTGTCCGGGCCTTGCCAATTACCCATTCAGAGCCTGAAAATCCGGCTCATTCGCTCGAAATACCTCAACCGACCAAAAAGCGTCTTGGCCTTGATTCTGAACGCTCATGGATCGTTCTGTCAGAAAGCAATGATTTCTTCTGGCCGGGTCCAGACTTGCGGCCGTTACACAACAGCGTCCTCTCAAGCGTAACCTATGGCGACTTGCCGCCTGCATTTCTTGCTGTGTTGAGGCAGCGTGTTGTTGCCCTGTGGCGCGAGCGGCAACCATTTTCGGTCAAGAGAACCGAATGATCACCACGTTCGCAAATGCGTCAACTGGGGTCTTTAAGACCTATTTCTTCACCGGACAGGTCGACATCCCTAGCAGAGTATAGAGTGGGCAATAGCCAAAGATCGCGGTTAGCAGCGGAATAACGCCGATCCATCCGACCCAGTTCCAGCTCGATTTTGGAAACCCGAGCGGAATAGCGAAGGCAATCAGAGCTAACCCGATGATGATCCGTGCAACCTTATCAACAGTTCCAACATTCGTATTCATGGCTTGCTCCTGAAATTCAACGAGCAACACATAGCCGAGTTTGAATGCGACAGGTTTGATACCGATCAATCCTGCCCGGCTGGCGGAACGCTGCTTGAAGCACTGGCGCTGCCTGCAACATTGGCGCTGCGGCGGAGCGGGCGCAAATGCGCCGGACGAAGGCCCAGCGCATACAGCATCGCCATCAGCGCTGCGAAATAAATGATTGCGCCTGCCACGCCTGCCAATACCAGAGCCAGCAAATCCTTGTGACTGCCAAATAAAGCGGCCAAGGCGTATAAATACTCCAGGCAGAACCAGGCAAAGACAGCAAGTACACAGCTGGCCACAAAAGCGGCCAGCAGCACCTTCTGCAACAGCTTCTGTATCTCCATGTCGCCGCGCCGCATCGCCAGAAATACGAGGAGTGAGAAATTCACCCATGCGCCAACGGCTGTGCCAATCGCAAGGCCCTGCGCACCCAGTGGTTGAAACAGCGCCAGCTTGATGCAGAGATTGATCGCGATAGCTCCAAGTGAAATCATCATCGGCGTTGTCGTGTCGCCCCGCGCCTGAAAACTCGCCACGGCCGAGCGGATCAGCACAATAGCCAGAAGGCCCATGCCGTAAGCGCCGAGCACGCGCGCCGATGCGGCTGCGTCCTCGGCGGTAAACACACCGCGCATGAACACGCCGCGCATGATGGTTTCAGGCATCAGGGTGAATGCAACGAAGAAGGGTGCAGCCAGCGCGATCGTGAACGCCATCGTCCGGTTCTGTGCATCAAGCGCGCCCGCAGCGTCGCCACTGGAAAAGCGGCGGCTCATTTCCGGCAGCAACACTGTGCCGGCTGCAATGCCAATCACGCCGATGGGAAGCTGATAGAGCCTGTCTGCGTAATAGATTGAGGAAATACCGCCCGTTGGCAACATGGAGCCGATGATCGTGTCGGCGAACAAGGCAATTTGCACCCCTGCCGAACCGATAACGGCTGGCAGAAAGGCCTTGAAGAACTGCCTGATGTCAGCCGTGAGTCGGGGCCGTGCGAAAAAGGCCAGCACACCAGCGCGCCGCGCAGCCTCGACCATCAGCCACAATTCGAGCGCGCCTGCGACCAATATGCCAACACTTGCAGCAATGCCTGCATGTGGAAACAAGAATGCCACCGCCAGCAGCGCCATGATCGAAAGATTGAGCAAGACAGGCGCAAAGGCCGCCGCAGCAAATCTTCCATGCGCATTCAAGGTGCCAGCAAGCAAGGTGACGAGCGTTACGCACAACAAATAGGGAAAGGTGATGCGCGTCATGATGACGGCCTGCGCGAACTTGTCCGAATCCTGCGCAAGTCCCGGCGCCAGCCATTCGATCAACGTGCGTGTGAATATCAACGCGAGCGCCAGCAGCAGAATCTGCGATGCAAGCAGCAGCGTAAAAATCTGCGCCGAGAATTGTTTGGCCTGTTGCGCCCCTTCGGTTTCCAGCACTCGTGAATAGGTGGGGACATAGGCGGCATTGAATGCGCCTTCGCCAAAAATCGCGCGGAAATGATTGGGCAAGCGAAACGCGATGTAAAAGGCGTCCGCCAGAGCGCCCGCGCCCAGAATAGCTCCCAGCATGACATCGCGGAAAAAACCTGTAATGCGCGACAACAGCGTGAAACCGCCGACAGACAGCAGATTTCGGATCAGCCCGGCATTTACGACAGGCGCACTCAATGTTCTGCCCGCCGCTCGTCTGCAAAGGCAGGGCGCGGATAATGCTGCGCGGAGCCTACCTTTTCACCCACAATATAAAGTGGCCGCCGTTTGACCTCGGCGAAGATGCGCCCGACATATTCGCCCAATATGCCAAGCGACATCAGTTGAATGCCCGACAGAAAGAGAATCGACACAATCAACGATGCGTAGCCGGGAACGTCGACGCCATAAGTGATGGTCTGCAGCAGAAAATAAATGGCCATGACAAGAGCGACCACCGATACGATTGTGCCTGCGTAAATCCACACTTTCAGTGGCAGGGTCGAGAAAGACATCAGCCCGTCCAGCGCGAACCGCGTCAGCTTGCGATAGCTGAATTTCGAGACCCCATGTGCACGTTCGGCAACTTCGAACGGCACACCGATGGCGCTAAATCCAATCCACGCATACAGGCCTTTGGAGAACCGCGCCCGTTCGCCCATCAGGCGCAGCGCATCAACGGCCTGCCGGTCGAGAAGGCGGAAGTCACCCGCGCCAGCGGGCAGCTTTGTTTCGCCGAATGCATCGAACAAGGCGTAGAAATTCTCTGCGGCCTTGCGCCTCAAATACCCTTCGTTCGCACGATCAGCCCGCACGCCGTAGATATTCTTGTAGCCCTCGCGCCATTTGGCTACGAACAATTCAATGGTTTCCGGCGGATGTTGAAGGTCCGCATCCATGATGACGACACCTTGCCCGCCGGCATGGTCTAGCCCGGCGGAAATAGCGATTTCCTTGCCAAAATTCCGGCTGAAGGAAACCGCAACGAGGCGCGCATCTTCAGAATGGGCCTGGCGCAACCTTGCCAGTGTTTCATCCTTCGAGCCGTCATCGACAAAAACGATTTCATAGCTGGTCGTGCAGCGTTCCAATACAGGCTGGAGGCGGGCGAGCAGCGGCCCGATATTATCAGCCTCGTTGTAGACGGGCACGATGACCGAAAGCTCGGGAACGGGTTGCTGTGCAGGGGACGGCCCCTGTCCGGATTGTAGCCCGGTCATGTCGTTCATTCCCGTCAAGCTCCTGTTCTAGAATTCCCGGTGCAGCGATTTGCGCATCCCGACGCTTTCGAGTCCCTATGGCGATTGGCCGAATTGTGCAACCGGCAGAGTTCGGGCAGAACTCATTCGCAGGACCGTCAGCGGGCAAACGCTACGGCAGGGCCGGAGGCAGCGTATTTGACTGGTTTCTCATTCATGCTGGTGGCGGATGACTATGCAATCTCGCCCGCTGTGAGCCTGGGCATTCGCGAAGCACTTTCCGCCGGGCGTCTCAGCGGGACGGGCGCCATGACGAATCGTCCCTTTTGGCCGGACGAAGCCCGTCAACTTCAGGTTGCCGGCCTGGCCGAAAAGGCAGGTCTGCATCTCAATCTGACGTGTGGCGAGCCGTTGACGCCGATGCCGCGTCTGGCACCAGCAGGAACGCTCCCGGCGTTAAAGCCTGTAGTGTCTGGTGCGCGCTCCCGTTCATTGCCCGCAGATGAGCTGGCGGCGGAGATTTCCGCACAACTGGATGCTTTCGAGACGGCGATGGAGCGACCGCCCGCGTTCGTTGACGGGCATCAGCATATACATATGCTGCCGCAAATTCGCGAGATCCTGTTCGCACAACTCAATGCGCGGGGATGGCAGGACAAATTATGGTTGCGCGACAGCGCCGATCATCCAACGGCCATCTTGAGGCGCCGCATCGAACTGGTGAAGGCAGGAGTCGTCGCAGCACTGGGGCGCGGATTTACCAAGGCAGCGAGAGCCGCGGGATTTGCCGTGAATTCGGGCTTTTCGGGCTTTTCATCATTCAACCCGGCTGGCGACTATGCCGCTGACTTTGCCCGTTATCTCGTGGCGCCCGGCCCCCGGCATCTGGTCATGTGCCACCCTGGTTATGCCGACGACGCCCTCGCCGCTGTGGATCCCCATACCAAGAGTCGCGAACGTGAATTGGCTTTTCTGTCGTCAGACCGGTTTTCCCAACTCTTGGAGGGGCTGAATGCGATCATCATAAGAGTTTGAAATTACAACATTTTTTGCAAATTATGATATTTTTAACGCGGTGTTAAACTTGATTGATCAGGTTAGGGTTGGATGCGAACGCCGGACGGGGCGGACGCTGCTTACGGGTAAATTATGTCAATCAAGGCCGCACTAGATAGCACCGCGAGAGCGCCTCTGGATAAGCGTCTTAGGCGTTCGTTCCGCTCGTCTTTGCGGGGACATCTCGTATTCACGACCAGTCTGGTGGCCGGTTCCATCGTCGCGCTGGTGATGATTGTACTGGTCTGGTCCAGCGCCGGTAATCGCCAGCAACTTATAATCTCATTGCCGTTGGCCTTTGGCGCCGCGTTGGTGATTTGTGCCAGCATCACAATCTTACTGGACGTCGCACTGGCGCGCATTATCAAGCCCCTGGAACAATTGACGTTATGCATGCAACAGCTCGCCTCTGGCGCACTTGAAATCCATGTCCCTGACGTCAAGATCGAAGGCGAAGTAAAGGAGATTTCCATCGCCGTCGCCGAATTGCGTGACCGCATGACTGAACGTGCGTCCCTGATGCAACAGATTGAAACGACAGGCTCCACCTCCCGCGAGCGGCAGAACAGGATCGACGGACTGATCGCCAGCTTCCGCTCAACTGTCAGTGATGCGTTAGGAAGCGTCTCTGCGCACAGCGAAGAAATGGCCCAAGCGGCCAATCGCCTGACGCTGATTGCTCATGACAGCGCCCAGCGCGCCAACGATGCAACGAGTTCGACGACGGAAGCTTCTGGCAACGTGCTGACGGTAGCGCGGGCGTCGGAAGAATTGTCAGCCTCCATTCGCGAGATCGAAAAGCAGGTCGTGCGTACGCGCAACATCGTCAATCAGGCCAGCATGACCACAGCAGAAACCACACGCACGATTGATGGTCTCGCCGCAAAGGCCCAGGAAATCGGGGAAATCATCGGGCTGATTCAGGCCATTGCAGCGCAGACCAATCTGCTCGCGCTGAATGCAACCATCGAAGCTGCGCGCGCTGGAGAAGCCGGGCGTGGATTTGCCGTCGTCGCTCAGGAAGTCAAATCACTCGCCAGCCAGACCGCACGGGCGACCGACCGCGTTGCTGAACACGTTGCGGCCATTCAGGCGGCAACCCGCGGAGCCGTCGACGCCATCGCGACGATTTCCACCACGATGCAGGAAGCTGAGGGTTTCACAACAGGCATCGCCGTTGCCGTTGAAGAGCAAGCCGCAGCCACAAAAGAGATTTCGCGCAGCGCCGCAGAGGCCGCCGAGGAGACCAGATCCGCCGCTGAGTCCATGGACGGTCTGACGAATGCGGTTGGCGAGACCGACAAGGCAGCAGCCAAAGTCCAGCAGGCGGCGACCGACGTCACCAAACGTGCTCAAGAGCTGAATGCTACCGTGGACACGTTCCTGAAGTCTGTCGCAAGAGCCTGACAATCAGGACAAGAGACAGACAAACCGGACAAGCGCCTGGCAACCAGAAATGCCCAAACAAAAACGCACGGCGTGTAAAGCCGTGCGTTTGTTATTTTATGGGCTTGTAGTTTACTTTAGAGCCCCGCTCGCAAACGGCTTACACGCCGTGCTGCTGAACAATCATGCAATAGAGCATGGGGATCGACAACATGGTGTTGATGCGGGAGGTCATGCCCGCCATGCGCCCTGCGGCGGCTTTCTC
Source organism: Rhizobium sp. Q54 (assembly GCA_945901195.1). Taxonomy (GTDB): domain Bacteria; phylum Pseudomonadota; class Alphaproteobacteria; order Rhizobiales; family Beijerinckiaceae; genus Terripilifer. The sequence continues at coordinate 2,936 of CAMDKB010000062.1, read as the reverse complement.
GTCGGCTGTGGCTTCAGTCAGGCCCAGCACCTTCTTCTGGTTCGGCCAGATAATCATCCAGACGTTATAGGCCATGATCAGGCCGAGCCACATGCCAATGCCGATGGGCAGGAAGCCCTTCTGGAAGGTCAGCGCCTGAACGATATAGCCGTTCATCCATGCGAGCAGAAGGCCGAGCACCATTGTAGCCATTGCAGCCCAGCGGAACCAGAACAGCGCCTGTGGCAGGATGAACTTGGTCACGCCCACGCGCAGTTCGGCCGGGTCGATCTTCGGCATGGTCGGTGTCTGCACGAAGTTGAAATAATACAGCAGTCCAATCCACATGATGCCGCTCAGTACGTGCAGCCAGCGCACAACAAATGCAAACCAGCCATGATCCATGCGGAACCATTGTCCTGTGACCAGACTTATCAGGATGATGACCGCGACGAGCAGTACAAAGCCCGCCCCGATTGTTTTTTCGAGTGATGAGAAAAAGGCAGCCATAGGTCCCCCCAGGTTAATTTTCGATTAAGGCTCTTGCCGCAATCCAGATAACACGCCTGTGAACGGGCGGGAAGCGCTGCACTGGGAGATGTATAAAATTTGAGTCACATTTTCGCTTTGTTCAGGCATCAGGTGCACAATATGCAGGAGAAGCGGCCCCTATTGCGATATTCGCGAGTTGGGGGGCCTGTAAAGTGAGGGTAATGCCTTGTTGAAATGGGGAATCTGCGCCATTGGCGCAATTTTGGCCCTGTGGGGGCTTTGGTGGGGTTACACCGGATATAGCGTCGTTGAAGTCGAAAGAGGCTGGAGCGCGCTGCTTTCTGGCGCAACAGTCTTTTCAGCAGGCGCTATAATTCTGGCGATCGGCGCTTTGATGGCACGCTTGGACTCCTTGATTGAGGCTGTAAGAGCTCAGTCGCCGTTAGGAAACACCCGGGCTGAGGCTGCTTTAAGCGCGCCGCAGGCGCAACCCACACAATGGGTTCCGCAAGGGTCTGAAGAGAAGGACCTCCCGGTAGCGCCGCCGAAATTCGCGCCCGCCACCGTGAGCGTGGCCAGTACGCCTCTGCCTGTAGCAGCCAATGAAGCTGGGCCTTTTACCCCCTCCCATGAAAACGTGGCAGTCATCGCCGTAGCAAGCGTTTCCGGTGCCGCTGCGTTGACGGCCGTAGCGGCAAGCTTGCGGCGGGCGGTAGAGGACAACAACCCAGGCATTTCCGGCGATGATCAAAACCCGTCAATGCCGGAAGCACCGGCCCCAATTCCGCTGCTAGCGCCCACGGATGATGGTGCGGAAGAGCCGGAAGATAAGGACGGTACGAGTAAATCCGCGCAAGAACCCAGGCGGCAATCCACGCAGGACTCCGGGCAGGAAACCGTGCAGGAATTCATCCCAGCCACGATTGAGGTTGTCGAGGAAACCATAGCGCCTGTTGAAACCATAGCGCCTGCTGAATCCCTACCACATCCATTGCCGGAACGGTCGGGATTTCGCAGGGCAACCGTTCAGATTCCGCAACTGGCGCCGGCCCCTGTCCATGCCGAATGGCCGGAAGCCCCACCTCAGCCGCGCGAAGAAAGCGTTCAGCCTGCCGTTCGAACCTTTACCCCTTCGCGGATATCGCTTCCGCCGCGCCCAACTGCGCTGGCCCTACCTGCCGCAGGAGCCGCCACAGCCATAACTGCCGCAGCGATTTCTTCCACTCATCATGGCGAGAGCGAGGGTGCTGCCGAAGAAAGCGTTCACACTGAGCCGACAGCAACGCCTGCTGATTCCTCCGCCCTGCATAAGCCGGAGCCTGCGGGATCTGACGCCGCCGATGAGGCGGAAACGCCCCCCCGGTTGGAAATCGCCTCTGTGCCCGGGCAGCCGCCGGTGCCCAAACCTGCGCTCGCACCAGAGCAGCCGGAATGGGTCGGTAAATTATTCGAAGAACTCGATCAGCTCAATGAAGCAGAGCTGGAAATGGTTGCCCTGCCGCCGCACGTTCCCACAACAGCGCCCGAGCCAGAAGTTCACATAGTGCCGGAGCGGGAACCTGCGCCGCAGCGGGAACCTGTGCCGCGTCTTGAACTGCAGCCGCAGCGCGAACCGGCGCGCCAGCCCGAACCCGCGCCAGAGCCACTTGCTGATTTCGAAAAGGCCGAATTGCGCCCCTCGGAAGCCCCTGAAGGGCTTGTCGAATCTGAACCAGATTCGCCCCGGCAGGAACCAGCCTTCGAGCCCGCCGAAGCAGAAGACGAGCCGCCCGCCCAGCCCCAACGCGCCGTGGTGCGCAGCTATGAATCCCAGGGTGTGACCTATCACCTGTATGACGATGGTTCCATTGATGCTGACACGTCAGGGGGAAGGTTCCATTTCGGCTCGCTGGACGAACTGCGCGACTTCATCGCCAAACGCAGCACGTAAATGGCCCGCACGTTTGCGGGCTGCAGAAAAACGGCCCACGCTCGTGCCCTCATCCTGAGCTTGTCGAAGGACGAGGGTTGCAGGCGCGAGGTTTCGCAGCCGCCGGCTAACCCTCTTCAAGTTTGCCTGTGCACCACAGCATGAAAGCATATTCGAAGGCCGCGTCTTCAAGCCGTTCAAGGCGTCCGGTTGCCCCGCCATGGCCAGCATCAGTATTGGTCTTCAGGAGGATGGGGCCGCCGCCACTCATGTTTGCGCGCAGCCGCGCCACCCATTTTGTGGGCTCCCAATAGGTCACGCGCGGATCGCTCAATCCGCTCAACGCCAGAATGGGCGGATAATGCTGCGCCTTGACGTTATCATAGGGCGAATAGGCGCGAATGGCATTGAAGGCAGTTTTGCTCTTGATGGGATTGCCCCATTCCAGCCATTCAGGCGGCGTTAACGGCAAGGTATCGTCCAGCATCGTGTTGAGTGTATCGACGAACGGCACGCCCGCGATCAGTCCGGCAAATAACTCCGGCGCCATGTTGGC